>JBARMF010000481.1:0-7164 GCA_049802315.1 Candidatus Udaeobacter sp. | reverse complement strand
TCGGTCTCGAAGTCGTGCTGGCCAATGGTGAAGTTCTGCGAACCGGCGGGCGCGTGCATAAGAACAAAACTGGTTTCGATTTGATCGGTCTCTTCGTCGGCTCAGAAGGATTGCTCGGCATTGTCACTGAGATCACGCTGCGTCTGCTTCCGCTTCCGCCGGCACGCGCGACTTTATCCGCGGCGTTCGCGACAGCTCCGCAGGCTGCTGAAGCTGTGCAGGCGATTTTTGCGGCGGGATTTCTACCTTCGGCGCTTGAAATCGCCGATCATTTCACGCTCGAGGCGGCGCGACGCGATTTGGGCGCGAAGATCGTACCTGCGGGGAACGCGCATTTGCTCGTTGATCTGGATGGGCAACAGGAAAGCGTCCGCAGCGAGACCGCGGCGATTTGTAAATTGATTGAGATGCGAAAACCAAATGCCCTTCAGTTGGCCAACGGTGAAGCGGATTGCGAGAAGCTCTGGGCGTTGCGCCGCCAGTTCAGCAACTCGCTGCGCGCAACTGGCCTAACGAAACTAAACGAGGACGTGGTCGTGCCGCGCAGTCATCTGGTCGATCTGATGGAATTCGCCGAGAAGCTGCACGCGAAACATGGATTTCCAATCGCCTGCTTCGGCCATGCCGGGGACGGCAATATTCACGTCAACATCATGGCAGACCGTTACAATCGCGACGCTGCTGTGCGCGAAGAGGTCGAACACGCGCTCGACGATCTTTTCGCGCAAGTGCTGGCGTGGGGCGGCGTGATCACAGGCGAACACGGAATCGGTTTGGCAAAAAAACGATGGTGGCCGGAAGCAACGAGCGCGGTGGCGCGTGACCTTCATCGTCAGCTCAAGCAAGCACTCGATCCTGACGGAATTTTGAATCCGGGCAAATTTGTTTGATTCAGAGATCAAGCCGCGCCGTAGTCATAACGCGCAAATATTCTAAAATTAAGCTTGACTAGGGCGGATTAGCGTCAACATTGGCCCACTTTTTAGGCGCATCCTAATTCGCAGCGACTGACGCGCATCCGCGTCCTCGTTCACGAAGTATTAAGAAAGACGCTACGCCGTTCCGTTTTGCGCCGGCTGTAACAACACAATGAAACCTGGAAAATTTACTCACGCAATTGCGGTTCTGCTTTCGTCCGTGGCATCGCTATTCGCACATGGCGGCGCTTCGAAGGCGGAGCCTGCGAAAACGAAATTCAGCAAAAAATCTGAGAAGACGGCAGAGCATCCGGTGTTCGACATCGCTTCACTTGGATTCACACCGGGACAGTTGGCCACAGAATTCCAACCCGGACAGCGCTACCCTTGGAAGAGTAACATCGTAACTACCATTTTCTGGATTGGCGAAAAACCTTCCACCAACAATCCAGTCCCGAATCGCGTGAGTTCGTGGGACACGCAATGGACTAA
This sequence comes from Candidatus Udaeobacter sp., assembly GCA_049802315.1. Lineage (GTDB taxonomy): Bacteria > Verrucomicrobiota > Verrucomicrobiia > Chthoniobacterales > UBA10450 > Udaeobacter. Next base: position 5,755 of record JBARMF010000481.1, on the reverse strand, counting down.
AAATTACGGTGGAACGGATGATCCTAATCCTTCTCATCGCAGTAATTATATGCCAGTGAATTTCAGCCCCGGGCTTAATCCCTTCTACTGTGCTTTGCCCTATAATGACAAAGCCAAGGAGGGCCACCGTCCCGAAGCGCCCTATGTTGTTCCATGGTTCAACGAAGCCTATCAGGGCCCCGCGGTGTCTACCTGCAAAGGCCGATGGGTGGCGATCCGCAAAGGCAATCGAACCGCGTATGCGCAGTGGGAAGACGCCGGACCATTCCGAACGGACCACTGGCAATATGTTTTCGGAAACGAACGGCCAAAGCCGAATCTCAACAAAGGCGCCGGCCTCGATGTTTCGCCTGCTGTGCGCGATTACCTCGGATTGCAACCAACTGATGTCACTGACTGGAGGTTCGTCGAGTTTAGTGAAGTGCCCCGCGGTCCGTGGTCAACGCATGGCGAAAACAACACCTTCGTTATTAACGATCGCGCAAAGAGCAAGGCGCTTGTTGAACGACTAGGCGCGATCGCGCGCTAAAGAAAACAACTGTCTCGGCTTCCTGGCAGGGTGCTGGCGTGCCAATAGATTACGATATTTTATCCGTACAATGCGGTATGAGACGTGATGGTTGCCGCTCGGCGCTGTGAAGGTATCGATTCCGATTCCAGAAGTCAGAACCCCATGCCGGAGAGAACTGCGGAATATTCGGTGACGAACGTGGTCAGCTGTGGGTGAGAGGCTTCGAACTTTTCGACGGTCTGTTTTAGTTTGTGCAAAACTCTCTCTACACTTTCGGGTCGCTCCTTCTTATTACTAGCGACCTCATGCGCTGAGGCTTCGACGAACCGACTAATGCTCTCAGCCTCCTCCTCGCTTGTTTGCGCAACCTCGGCAATAGCGGGTTTGAGCTTGGTGAGCACGGCCAAAAGCTCAGTCTTTTTTTCGGGCGAGATATGATCGGCCGCTTCAACTGCTGATTTGATTTTCTGGATGCGTTCGTCGGTCATGTCCGAATATCATCTGTTGCTCACGTCTCCACAATCTCTTTGGGCATCGGAAGAGAGGGAGTGAAGCTGTGCCGGGTAGGCGGTTATCAAGTTTGCGTTAGCGTCCGCTCTACTTAGCGGAATCAGATACGTGCTCCGCTTGAAAAAATGCGCCGATGACAGCACACGCTACAGTTGCGATCGTGCCGTTAAGTCCGCGACGACGTGCCTAATCGGGGTTGTAAGGATTCCAGGCTGCGTCACTATTTACCTGTCGATCTTCGTCGCCACCTTCGCGAGCGACGGGACGATGAGACTTCTTCCATTTCACTATCCACCTGCCGTGTTTGAATTTCGTCACGGGCATCCATGCTTCATTGGCGCCAGATACTGGAGCCGAATATGCGACGTTCGTGTCGGATGACCCCAGCGCCTTGACGGTCTCCATATCCAGCCGTCCAGTCGGCGGAAGTCCGGCGCTCGATTGAAACGCACGCACGGCAAGCGCTGTCCGAGATCCGTAGTGTCCGTCAGCGCGCCCGCTGTAATATCCCCGGCTGATAAGCTGGTACTGTGCTCCCGCAATGATTCGGCGGTTTAGCCGAAGCGGCGCGGTCTGATAAAAGCTAGCAGAGTATGTCGGATTTGTTTGCAGCGGTCGATTTGGTTGGTTGGATGATGGCGGCGGCAAGCTTTGACCTTGGTTTGCGCTTTCATCAGGACGAACGCTGTTGGGTTGAATCGCGACAGGTTTAGAAGCCGGTTGCGATGCGGACGCAACGGAATTCGAACTCGGATTGACTGAGCGCAATGTCTCCTCATTAATCTGACCGGTGACCGGCAATCCATTGCGAATCTGATAACGCCGAATCGCGGCAGTAGTCTCGGCGTTCTTGTCGCCCGTAACGGCACCGTAGTAAAAACCCTGGCTCTTGAGAGTCTGCTGCAACGATCGAATCACCTGATCGGCGCGCACGAAGCTGACAGCGCACATCATGACGACAAAACATAGCAATGATCGTTTCATAGCCCTCGATTCAATATTCGCCTCGCTATTGATTCGTATGAGAGCGCGCGAGTGCGCGTTCCTTCGCAACTGGTCAGCCGTTCGACTTCGCCTGCGCAATGTAACTTTTCACTTTTTCAAAATCGACACCGAGCACGGTGCCAACGAGACGGCCACTTCGATCGTAAACGTTCACTTGCGGAATCGAGTGAATGTTGAATTGCTGCGCGACTGCCGTTTTCCAATTGACGATATCGATCTCGCGCAGCGCAATCTCGGGATCATTCCTCGCCATTTGCTCGAGGCTCGGTGAGAGCTGTCGGCAGGCGCCGCACCAATCCGCATAAAAATCTATAACAGTCACACTACCGAGTACGAGATGTTGACTGATGTCGATTTGCGCACCGTGCGAAATCACTTCGATCGGTTCGCCGCGACGGGCAGCGGCCGTCGTCGACTGATTGACTGCTTGTTGTGCGGAATAAGCCGAGGCAATCGCAGCGTTGTAATGAAAACGTTCCTGAACATCTTTCGGCAATTCGACGAAATAGACTTTCGAGATTCCCGATTTCGTTTTTAGGACGATGCCGTCAGGCTCCACCCGAGTCACGGTGACATTTTTGTATTCTTTTCCGCCAACGAGTTTGAAATCGTCAGCGACAGCGACTGTCGTGAAACATAGAATCAAAAAGGAAACAACCTTCATCCTGTAATTACGCGGGCGTCTTTGAGGGATCACGTTGGCCTACAAAAGAGTCTTCTGACTACAATTCAATGAGAAATGGGAAGTTGTTTAAGAATCGCTCGTGGCAGAAATTTGATGATTGTTGTCATTGCTGCCACACTTCTGGCGTCCGAACGTCGGATTATGAATGCACGTACGATCGATAGAATAGATCTCGTTTACCGGGCAGCTCGATTCGGTTTCCTGCTTGCACTCGGTGTGCTGGCGCTCAGCGCATTGTGCGCAACCGGAGCTCCGGTCAAAACAGATAACCACTCGAATCCAAACGCTACCGACACAGCTTCACTAAAACCGCCGGACAAGGGTCAGATTCCCGTCGCGTTTCTGATTTCCGAAGGTGCGGTCGTAATCGATTTTTGCGGGCCGTGGGAAGTTTTCCAGGACGTCGCGATCCCAGGGCGCGAAGAAATGCCGTTCCGTTTGTACACCGTGGCCGAAACGAAGAAACCGATCCGCACCAGCGGCGGCATGCAGATCGTTCCTGATTACACAATTCAAGACGCTCCGTCACCGAAGGTGATTGTCATTCCCGCGCAAAGTGCACCGAGCCCGGCAGTGTTGGATTGGATCAGAAAATCTTCGAAAACCACTGACGTCACCATGTCGGTTTGCACAGGCGCATTTGTGTTGGCGAAAAGCGGACTGCTGAACGGGAAATCAGCTACCACCTATCACGGCGCATTTGGGCGTTTCGCCACGCAATTTCCGGACATTCAACTCAAGCGCGGCGCGCGCTTCGTCGAGAATGGAAACCTCGCAACCGCCGGCGGTCTTTCTTCCGGAATTGATCTCGCGCTCCGCGTAGTCGAACGCTATTACGGCCGCGAGGTTGCCCTGAAGACAGCCTACAACATGGAATATCAGGGAGAAGGGTGGATGAATCCTGATTCAAATCAAACCTACGCCACGTCACTTACATCTACCGCTGAGCATCCGTTATGTACCGTGTGCGGAATGGATGTTGATCCAAAGGTCGCCCCGAAATCTGTCTTTAAAGGCGCGACTTATTACTTCTGTTCAGAAGACGACAAGAAAACGTTCGACGCGTCGCCGGATCAATTTATCACCGCCGCCACGCCTTCGTCGGCAGTATCCGGCTCGTCTAATTGAACGCGACACGCGGACTCAAAAGCAACGCACCGGCATTCGAGCCGAGCACGCGGCGGATCGTCTTCGTGTCAGGACCGAATGTCGAGATTCTCGATTTGGTCGGACCGCTCCAAGTGTTCGCCCGCGCATCGGACATGTACACGCGGCCAAGTCCGGGATCGCCTCCAATCTATTCGGTCGAAGTCGTGAGCATTTCTTCTAGTCGGTCGCTGATTGCCAACTGCGGTGTACGCATTACCGCCGATAGGACCTTTCGCGAAGTGCGCGGCAAGATAGACACGTTGCTCGTGGCTGGCGGCGACGCCATCGAGCAAAATGAAATTGATCCGGAAGCGGTGCGATGGTTGAAAAGAATCTCGCCACGAATCCGGCGAGTCGGCTCGGTTTGCACGGGCGCAATGCTCCTTGCGCGCGCGGGTTTGCTCGACGGCCGCCGCGCAACGACTCATTGGAACTGGTGTCAGACCTTGATCAAACGTGCTCCGCGCGCGCGGGTCGAACGCGATCCAATATTCGTTCGTGACGAAAATGTTTATACATCCGCAGGGGTCACAGCCGGAATGGATCTGGCGCTGGCGCTGGTCGAGGAAGATCACGGTTCGCGCCTCGCTCTGCAGGTTGCGCGCAATTTAGTCCTTTATTTGCGGCGGCCCGGCGGCCAATCGCAATTCAGCGCCGCCTTATCACTGCAACTGACCGATCGAAAACCATTGCTCGAATTGGAAGCATGGGTGCTCGATAATTTGCAGAAACCGCTCACGGTGCCGCTGCTGGCACAACGCGTGGCGATGAGTCCGCGCAATTTCGCGCGCGTCTTCACGAAAGAAATGAAAACTACGCCGGCGAAATTTGTTGAACGCCTTCGAGTCGAAGCAGCTCGCCGTCGCTTGGAAGAAAGTCATAACAGCATGGAAATGATAGCAGGCGAATGCGGCTTCGGGAACGTCAACTCAATGCGCAATGTCTTTCAGCGCACCCTGAAAATCGCACCCGGCCAATACCGTCGCCACTTTCGCCACGTGAAACATTCAGCTCAGAAAAAATCAAATTAGGAAAGCAGGAAAAGGACGGACCAGAATTCTTTTGAATAGTGGCGATGGTTCCTAGCTTCCAGATTCAAAGGTTTCCATGAAGGTGGGGTCTTGATTTCCTGATTCGAAAATGTTTCAGGTTTGTAACAGCTATTTCGTGAAGTTCTCCCCAGATCGTTGAATTGTGATTTCTTTAGGATCACAACAGGTGGCAGAGATCTCCAGTTCGTCCTGACGTCCCTTTCCTCCGCCAGTCCGTAAAGTAATCTTTGCATTTTCCAAATCTGCCGCGGTAAATCCGTTTCGTAGGAGGACTTCTTTGGCCGAACCCACCTCGTTAAGCTTTACGGCTCTCTTAAGCTGATCTCGGTCGTCTTGGTTTCCGTGAATCCGGGCTTGAGCTTCTTTTGCTTTTTTCTGCAGCGCTCCCGCGTCATCTGTTGAGCGCGCGTCGGCGAACTGTGAGTTTTGCTTTCCACTAGTCACTTGCGCCGAGATCGTCGCCGGAACGGCCAGGAAGCCGAGTGCTGCAAGGATGGAAGGTAAGATCCATTTGCAAAGGAGGTTCATAGCAGGACAGAGTAACGACCTCTGCTTCCCAACCACTGTCAATCGAAGAGACGGGTGCAGTCTCGTTCCGCTAACAAGTCGCCGAAGAAAATAAAAATCAATTGCTCACCGTCGGGCTGATCACAAAAACGGATTGAAGCTGAAGGCTTGGCGTTTCCGGGTAGATATTCAGACAGCCGAAGCGAATGTTCAGCACCGCTGTGTTAGTGGGCGCATTCGGGACGACCCAATCAAAATATTGCACCTTCGGATTGCGCGACTCTGTGAGACGCATGTAGGTCGTCCTGCCGCCATCGAGCGAAAGAAGAATTTCCG
>JBARMF010000480.1:0-3984 GCA_049802315.1 Candidatus Udaeobacter sp. | reverse complement strand
GCTGAAACGCGCAGCTCCGGCAGATGCATGATCTTGCGCGTTTCATCCTGCATTTTTACTTCTTCCTTTGTGTAACCGTTTTCCAGGAAAGAATCGACATGTGGCAGCAAGTTGAAGGCGATCGGGTGCGGAAAAACTGTAGCCGAGCGCGGCGTGTGCGCCGTAGCCTTGGCAAAGGCGGATGTTTGCCGCGTCAATTCTTCCACTCCCTTAGTGCCGCTTCCTGAGACTGCCTGATACGTCGCAGCAAAAACCCGAAGCGCGCGGAAAATCTTATGCAAAGGATAAAGGGCCATGAGCATCACCGTTGTTGTGCAATTTGGATTCGCGATGATTCCGCGATGGAGCCTAACGTCGTCTGCATTGATCTCAGGAATGATGAGCGGCACATGCGGATCCATCCGGAACGCCGAAGATTTGTCGATCGCAATGGCATCTGCCTGGCACGCGATCGGGACATAGCTTCGGGACACATCGCCCCCCGCGCTGAAGAAAGCGATGTCGATTTTTTCGAACGACGCGGCATCGAGTTTTTCTACCGGGATCGAGTCACCGCAGAATTGAACGGATTTCCCAGCGGAACGCGCCGAACCAATCGGACGCAGACTTGCGACCGGAAAACTTCTCCGTTCGAGGACGCGCAACAATTCAGTGCCAGCGGCGCCGGTCGCGCCCACGATGGCGATATGATAACCTCCCATGAGCATGCGATTGTAACGCTCTAAGAGAAATTTGTCGCTACCAGAAAAGTCCGATGAAGAGTATTCACGTCTCAATTCGGGACCAGCAACTCACGGTAAAAGAGAATGAACAGCCGGTCCGTACTTACCCCGTGTCCACGTCGCGATTCGGTATCGGGACGGAGGAGGGGAGCTTCAAAACGCCGACCGGCCGTTTTCGCGTGGCGGAGAAGATCGGAGGCAATATGCCGCATGGAACGGTTTTCGTCGGCCGCGTTCCGCTTCAGCCCGACGAAGCGCATCCTCCGACGGAGGACATGATCACGTCACGTATCTTGTGGCTCGACGGACTGGATGAGCACAATGCGAATACGCGCGACCGCTTCGTCTACATTCATGGCACCAAACACGAGGACAAAGTCGGCACACCTGCGAGTCACGGCTGCGTGAGGATGCGTAACGAGGACGTGATCGAATTGTTCGAAATGGTCGATGAGGGCGTGCCGGTTGTAATCGAGGCGTGATCTTGGGATTCATCCTGAGCGCGAGCGAGGGTTAAAACAGCGGTAGGGACGCCGCGCTGCGGTGTCCGGTCGGCGCAGCGCGCCGACCCTACCATTCGGGCGCGCCGAGCGACCTGTGTAATCCCCAGCCCAAAGCCAACGTACTGGGAAACCTCAACATGACGGACAATGGTGCCTGGAAATTGTGTTTCGGGATTTCCGGTCAAGATGCCCGGCAATACATCCAAAGAACTTGACAAAAACGTTGTTGTCCGTGTGTGATCTTACACGGGCAGTGCAGCTTGCAACGAAAGGAGGCGATATAGTTTGAAATTGATAAAAGCGATTATGATCGTGGCCGTTTTGGCCACTGCTTTGAGCTTTGGTGCTTGCGCTCAAAGGAAGGAGACTGTCACCACAAGCGCAGGGACAACCGGCTACCACAAATAAAGCCGTCGGGGACAGGGCTCAAAAAACTTAAGAAAAGCATTGCTTCCCCTGGGTTCCCTGCCTAAACAGACCGGAGCAACTTGCTGCGAAAGGAGGCGAGATAGATTGAAATTTTTGAAAATGATCGTGGTGATGACCGTTTTGGTCACGGGGTTGGGACTTGGGGCTTGTGCGCAACACAAGGAGGTTGTGGTCCCTCCGGCGCCAAAAGGCGGAAAATAGATTCCGCTGCCCGGCAATTTTGTTGGGCTATCTCGCCCAAAAGGCCAGGTCGTTTTCGGCCTGGCCTTTTTCCATCGGACGAATGAGTTCTGTTTCTACTGACCAGTTGCGTTCACGGGCGAGGACATGCCGCCGATGATCTGCCACGCGCCGTGCGTTCGCGTCCACGTGTGCGTGATCCGCAGGCTGTCGGTCCTGACTTCGGCGCCTGTGCTGTTCGCCCACGTTGCCTTAATTCGATAATAATCCATCGCGAGATCGCCGGTTACTTGAATGGCGAGCTGCTCGATCGAGTGCGACTGGAGCTTAATCCCTTTGGACGTGTTCGCAGTGATCCAGTCGGTGATGTGATCCTTTCGCACGGGCACGGGGCTGACAAATGGCCACCCGAGAAAGTTTTCGTGCCAGAGGGCGCGATACTTCTCCAGGTCATTGGTCTTCACGTATTCCCAGTACGCTTTTTCTAAATTCCAGATTTGCGCTTGTTCTTTATCTGAACCTTCGGCGAATGCAGCCGCAGTTACTGCAATAAACAAGGCGATCGTTTTCAACATGGGCCGATAATATTTAGCGACCTGGGAGAACACCATCCTCAACGGGGAGGTTCGACCGCTTTTGTTCGGCAGCACGCGGCGTGAGTTAAACGAATCAATTAATGCACATTCACCAATTCAGCAGCGAAATCTGGCTGGCACGGCCAATTAAAGAGGTGTTCGCCTTTTTTTCGGACGCAGCCAATCTCGATTCCATTACACCGCCATGGTTGAGTTTTCGGACCGTTGCGCGCCAACCGATTGAAATGCACGCTGGCACAGTCATCGATTACAGGCTGCGCGTCCGCGGTTTTCCCGTTCGGTGGCGCAGCGAAATCACCGAGTGGGAACCGCCATACCATTTTGTAGATGAACAAATCCGCGGTCCCTACCGGCTTTGGATCCACGCGCACAGGTTTCAATCAGGAAATGGAGGCACGCTTGTGTGCGACGATGTGCGCTATGCTGTTCCGTTTGATTGGCTCCTCCACAAATTCATTGTGCGTCCAGACGTGGAACGCATCTTCACCTACAGAGCAGACTGCCTGCGAAGGCGATTCGGCGGTGTCTGAGCGGGTATCGTGCCGCGTCTACTGCGCGCGTAACGCGGTTATCGGATCGACCTTCGTTGCGCGAAGCGCCGGGACGTAGCTGGCGAGCACGGCGACTGCGAGCAGCACCACAGAGATGCCAATGAACGTGATCGGATCCGTAGCACTGATCCCGTAAAGCAAAGTCGCCATGACGCGCGTCAGAAGAAATGCCGCGCTTAAGCCGAGGATCATACCTGCGCCCACGAGTTTGAGTCCCTGCCGGACGGTCATTTGCAAAACATCGGCTCGCCGAGCGCCGAGAGCCATGCGAATGCCGATCTCGCGAGTTCGTTGCGCGACGGAGTAGCTCATGACGCCGTAAATTCCAACTGAGGCAAGCAGTAGTGCCAGTGCCGCAAACACGCCTAACAACAGCATGCTGAAGCGTTGCCGCGCCACTGCTTTCGCGACGATGTGATCCATCGTATCGATGTCTGCGACGGTTTGATCTTTGTCCACCGACCAGATCGCGTTACGCACTGATCCGGCGAGACTCATCGGCTCGACGGTTGTTCGTACCGCAAGCGCGTTAGCCGCGATTTCTTTCGGCTGCCGATAAGAGAAGTACATTTGCATCTTCGGTGGAGCGATCAGGTCATTTTGTCGAACGTCTTTGACGATTCCGATCACCTCCCGCCATTCGCTTTTCGACGCACTCGAGCCGGGTTTCAGACGTTTGCCGATCGGGTCCTGTCCGGGCCAGAAATGCTGGGCAGTTTTTTCACTGATTACCACCACATCTTTGGAGTCGGGTTTGTCTTGATCGGTGAAATCTCGGCCACCGACGATTGGAATGCCCATCGTTTTAAAGTAACCAGGTCCGATTGCACGGAAGACAACATCGGGTCGTTGACCAGGCGGCGGGTCTGTCACCCCTTCTACACCAATCGTCATGGAATTGCCGTTGAATGTGAGCGGCAGATTATCGGCGACAGCAGCTGATTGCACTCCTGGCAGCTCATGGACGCGTCGCATCACCTCATCGAAGAATGCTGCGCGTCGT
>JBARMF010000479.1:0-1524 GCA_049802315.1 Candidatus Udaeobacter sp. | reverse complement strand
GGAACGGATTTGCGGGTTGCGGATCCCGCCCGTTCTGGGCACGCTCGCACTGGTGAAAGAATCAGCCGAGCCTCAAGTTGTGCGTTGCACGAGGCGTTCTTATGTGGGACAGGCGCAAACATTCGGTTGCGAATGCATGCTTAGATCAAATATCGCAAGACCAACATCAAATCCTCCATTGAACGGATTCACCGTGGCGAACATCTTACAGGCTTAGCCAATGGCCGCGTTTGAGTCGCTCGGTTCTCATTTTAATCATTCTGGCGTTAGGGACGACGCGGGTGCTTTCAGGCGTCGATGAAATGCTACAGGCACGCGCGGCAGCATCTCAGATCAAAGGGCGAGCAACCGCAGCCCCACTAAGGCATTAGCGGACCTGCCGCGATAAATCTATTGATAAGCCGCGTCGCGATGTCCTTATTAGATTGTTAGTTCCGGCTCGATGCGATGAGGATGTCATTCTGGCAAAAATGTACAATTGTCGTGCTCGCCGTCGCGATCTTCGGCAGCGCCGCATATATCGCACGTTTCATCTTTCGTCCGGAAGGACTGGCCAGATACAAGTCGATTCCGTGGGTGACCTACGTTCACCCCAACGTAAAAAAGCTGAAACAAGCTCAAACGCTACTCGACGACGGGAACTTGAAGGAAGCGCGCACAATTCTGGTAAACGCGCTGATCACCGCGCCGAAATCGCCTGTCACCCGTGAGTTGCGCGATCTGCTCGGTGACGTCAACACACAAATCTTCTTCTCGAAAGAACCTTCGCCACGCAAAACAGAATATATTGTGAAGCGCGGCGACGCGCTGTCGTCCATCGCACGAAAGCTTCGGTCCAGTCCCGAAGCGATCGTTCGCGTGAACAACCTCAATTCAACGTTGATCCGTCCGGGAGAAAAGTTGCTCGTGCCTGCGCTCGATTTCACGATCACGATAGATCTCCCGCGCAACCGCGTCGTTGTGCACGATAGCCATGGATTTTTCACCCAGTATCCGATCGCTTCTGCCGAATTGCCCCCGACGCGACAGCCGACGATTCAGACGAAAGTAACAGCGAAGTCCTTTTGGGATAATGGCAAGCCGGTACGTTCCGGTCGTGAATTCCAGAAGAAGGAACAGGAAGGCATTCCGCGCATCGATCTCGGGCGGAGGGGCTACGTTCTCTATGGTGTCGAAGAAGAGAGTGAGGCAACCGGTTCGCAAATTGCCGTCGAGGCTGATGATAAGGAGCAGACACCCAATTCTGACGATGCAAATCGCCCACCGCAAGGAATTGCGATGCTAAAAGATGATCTCGCCGAGATCGAGTTGCTCATTCACAAGGGAACCCCAGTGACGATTATTCTCAATCGAGAACAGACACGATACGATCGGTAGGGCGCGCACTCCGTGCGCCCCGCTTAGCACGACCGGCGTGCAGAGGACTGCTCGCCCTACCGGCACTACTGCATCTGTTTATTTGCCGACGATATCGAGAACGACGCGAAAGCGTGCTTTCCCGCTCATCATTCGGTCGTACGCCTC
>JBARMF010000478.1:0-2354 GCA_049802315.1 Candidatus Udaeobacter sp. | reverse complement strand
GTTACGATGCATGCCGTGCGCAGCGGTGTCAGGGGCTCAATGCGTTAAGCGCGTAACTAATTGGACTCAATACTTGAATCGGCGAGCACGGCTTCAACTCTTCGACTATCACCAATCACTCGCGATCCGGGTTGCCAGTTGGCTCGCGCATACCTTCAGGGGAAACAGAACACAGAATTAATCAGGCTTCAGGACTGAAAGAATATTGCCCGCTGGGTCCTTGAACCAGGCAATCGTCGTGCCGTTCCCGCGCATGATCCCTTTTTCGTCCGTCTTCAAGTCACCTTGATTGTAATGCTCGAATCGCACCCCGCGCTTTGTCAGCTCGTCGACAGCACGATCGACATTGTCCACCGGAAAATTCAGGACGGTGAACGTCGCCGGCACGTGATTGGACTTCGGATAAATAAGAACATTATTGCCACCCGCCAGATGCAATGTGAGCAGGCCATGCTGCTCGGACGTCTTTAAGCCGAGGGTCTGGCTGTAAAACTTTTTCTCCTTCGCGATATCCGGCGCCGCGAACCCACTGAATGCTTTAGTGTTTTCAAACATGATAATTCCCTCCTTGAGTAATTCGTCCGAAATCAGAGCGTTGGTTCCCAAATGCGTTTTTGGTTGAAACACGTTCGGTTTTTCATGTTTCCCGGTCTTCTCAACTTTCAACGATGAACGATATAGCGCATTGCTACTAAGCGTGAAGATCCCTAAAACGTCTGCTAGCTCGAGCTTTACGATTTCACTGAACACCAATGGAAACGCCGCTGACGCCTCTGGAATTTGCTCGCCGCGCGCGGAAACTCTATCCCGATCGCATCGCGGTGATCGATGGCGACTCACGCCGGACCTATGCGCAGTTTCTTGATCGGTGTGATCGTTGGTCGGCCGCGTTACAAAAACTTGGGATCGGACCGGGTGACCGCGTCGCATATCTTTCACCGAACACTCATGCGCAGCTCGAATCATTCTACGCAGTCCCGCAAATCGGCGCGGTGCTGGTGCCGTTAAACTATCGCCTCACAGCTGACGACTTCGTTTACCTGATCAATCACAGTGGTTCGCGCACGGTTTGCGCAGACCGCGATTACCTTGCAACGATCGATATTATCCGCGAACAGATTCCCAAGGTTGAACACTTCGTCGCCTTGACCGGAGACGGGGAGGGCTGGCGGAACTATGAAGCCATGGTCGACGCGAGCTCGGCTGAATTCACGCGCCGGGAAATTCACGAGACCGATCTGCTCACAATTAATTATACCAGCGGCACAACCGCGCGGCCGAAAGGCGTGATGATCACCCATCGCAATGCCTGGATGAATTCCGTCGGCACGCTCCTCTACGCTCCCATGACCTGCGCCGATCGTTATCTGTGGACGCTGCCGATGTTTCACGCCAACGGCTGGACTTTCGTCTGGACGGTAACGGCCGCGGGAGCAACTCACATTTGTCTGCGCAAAGTCGAGCCGCGCGCTGTCTTTGAATTGATGGCAGCCGAGCAAGTCACCACGCTGTGCGCAGCGCCGACTGTTTTGATTTCATTAGCAAACGCACCTGTAGATCTTCGTCGCCTCGCGCCCAAAGGAATTCACGTTGTCACGGCGGGCGCCCCGCCTGCAGCCAATACCATCCAGCGCCTTGAAGAAGATCTGGGCTGGACCATCACACACGTGTACGGACTGACCGAGACAGCGCCGTTCATCACGGTTTGCGAGGCGCGGGCAGAACATGCGCCTCTGCCGATCAGCGAGCGTGCCGCAATCAAAGCGCGCCAGGGCGTTGAGTTGATTACGTCGGGGGAATTGCGCGTCGTCGACACGGGGGGCAACGACGTGCCACACGATGGTCTTACTCAGGGTGAAATCATCGCGCGCGGTAATGTGGTCATGGCCGGCTATTACAACGACCCGATAGCGACCGAGCAGGCTTTCCGGGGCGGATGGTTTCATACTGGCGATGCCGCGGTCGTGCATCCGGATGCTTACGTTGAAATTCGCGACCGCATAAAGGACGTCATCATCAGTGGCGGCGAGAACATTTCTTCGGTCGAAGTCGAAGGCGTGCTTTTGCGACATCCGGCCGTGCAGGAAGTGGCGATCGTCGGATTCCCGCATGAAAAATGGGGCGAAGCGCCGCACGCCTTTGTTGTTCTCCACGAAGGCGCAACTGCCAACGAGCGTGAGCTGTGCGAGTTTGCGCGGGCGAAGCTCGCGCACTTCAAAGCGCCGCATAGCGTGACCTTCGTTAATGAGTTACCCAAAACTGCGACTGGCAAAATTCAGAAATATATTTTGAGAGCGCGACGCCCTGCGATCGCGCCGCAGTGAACCCATTTTCTTCGCGCTTACTCTAAACTC
>JBARMF010000477.1:0-8652 GCA_049802315.1 Candidatus Udaeobacter sp. | reverse complement strand
CACCGAGTCACGGACACGAACTCGAATCCGAGGCCCCTGCCAGTGCATCGCCCCGCTTCGCCCACGACTTCAGCGGGATATCGCTACATGCTCGTGCACCTGCGATCCTTCAGGCCAAGTTTCAGGTGAACACCCCGGGGGATACATACGAACAAGAGGCGGACCGGGTCGCGGAAGAGGTGATGCGGATGCCGGAACCGCAGTTACAGCGCACTGGCGCAGACTTCGGCGAAGACTCCGGTCGCTGGAATCCGCAAGCGCCTTCCGTGTCCTTGCGGACCAAGAGTGTCCAGGCAAGTAACACTGGGGAGATGGTCGCACCGTCCATTGTCCACGAAGTGTTACGCTCGTCCGGCCAGCCACTGGACCCAACCACGCGAGCCTTTATGGAGCCGCGCTTCGGCCATTACTTTGCCAAAGTGCGCATCCACAACGGGCCACAAGCCGCCACGGCAGCGGCCAGCATACAGGCACGCGCCTTCACTCTCGGACGCGACGTGGTGTTTGCGGCGGCAGAACATGACCCGCGGTCGGAGGATGGAAAGCGCTTGCTGGCGCATGAGTTAATGCATGTGGTGCAGCAGTCAGGCGAGGGTGAAAATCATGTTTGCGAGAAACAGGCACTGCAACGCAAAAAAGTCCCAACTGACTTTGGAGAATTTGAAACGACCAAATTTGCCGAGGCCGATGGTCGAGGCGTAGAGATCATTTTGAAGTTCAGTCCAGACGACACCAAAGTGGATGCGAAAAAGATCGCGCTCTCGCAGAGCATCAGAGAAACAACTGCCAGGGGCGCGGATTATGCGCTGGACCCCAATGCGGCAACCAAGATGGTGCCCAGCGGAAAATCTGGAGCGGGATACGGCATTGACGCACTGGCCGGGACCACTAATCCGCTCTACGGGGAAAGGAATACGCTTGGCCCAGCCCACGACTTAAAAGACACCCCGGCATCTGCCAACAAGACGGCGGATCCCGTCAATCTGGGTGTGAATACCAACTATGAGTTGGGCTACTGCTACAAGGACAAACCGGCTGATGTGGCCAAGAAAAAGCACCCGGCGGCGCTATGGGACAAACCTCTAGGCGGGAAAAACAAGGGAGAGAGCAAAACATTCGAGACAGTCGCACTGGCTATTGAGGGCACCGACAAGGACAAATACTACGGTTCCGTGAAGTGGGGCTACAAAATGGAGGGAACAGACGCCGCTCCCACCGTCACTAAATCGGATATTGAATCGGCTTCCGTGGGAACGCCAACGGTTAACTTTATTGAGCCCGCCAAACTCTGGAATGTCGGCAAAACTCTGGGGACAGTTCAAGTAACAGCCGACCCGGAGGCGACCGTCCTCAAAGGGGATGCCTCTGGCACCGAAAAGCTGGTCAAAGACACCAAACTAAAACAGTTGGAGACAGCCATGTGGGGCACTGACCCCGCGATCAAGGCAGAGGTGCTGAAGGCCGACGGTACCGGCTCGGGAAAAATCATCTACATCAAAAATACGGATGCTAAAGACGCGGGAGATGGTTCGACCAACAAGAAGTTGCCGACGTAAAGCATCACATGATGACCGCAATCACGCCCGCTGCATTTGCACAAAAGCTAGTGGATCGTGAATTCGGCGATTTCTTCATTTATCCGCAGCACGATCAAACCATCGACACGGTTTGGCTGGAAGCAAGCCAGCCGCAGCTTCTCGATCAGATCTTGGACGATGCTACCCTCTCGACTGAAGCCAAGTTTCTGGCCTGCGAAGTCTTGTTTAAAAAAGACGTCCTGTTTTTGCGGCGACATGCGCCTGAACAGATCGCCGAAGTGTACGCGAAAGCCTTGAGCCATGATCTCACAAGAATGGCCAACTCGTGGGGACTGCTGTATGATTATCAGGATGAAGGACCGGTAGGAAGCGCCTTCCTCACACTCGGCCAAAAGGCTATACCTGCCCTCGTCAAACTTTTGGACGATGGGAGTACACACCTGAAGTATTTGGGAAGCGTCGAAGCGACCGTGGGGAACGCCTATCGTTATCGTGTCAAGGATTTTGCCGCGTACTATCTTGGAAGAATCTTGGGACACCCGCTCAAGTATTACCCTACCTTGGCCAGTCGTGATCAGCAGATCAATCGCCTAAAAAAAGAACTAGGCTGAGGACCGCTCGCTGCACAACGTGCAATCGCAATTGGCAACTTTTCGCGTCAAGTGATGCGATGCTAACGGAATTCCGACCCGCTTCCATGCCCTGCGGTGTTTGCCTGAGTTCGGTTTACTACCTGGGGTTCTAGTCTAGCTCGCGTCGCGTGCGTACCAATCCACCTTGCGCGTCACGTACATCACGATTGCCAGTACGATGAAGAGCGCGATTGCGCCCATGAGCAGCGCGTAATCTTGTTGTCGCAACGTGATGTAGAGAAACGTGTAAAGGCCCGAGAGTCCCGCGCCGATCATTAACGTGCGCACACCGCCACCGAGGAAAAAGCGGCAATACCAGGTGATCAGCGCGATTGATGCGACAGCCGCGATCAGGTAAGCCCAACTGAAAGGTCCGAAAGGCCGATGTAGGGATCGGACTTGTCGGACACTTTTGAGAACCGGGAAGCGGACCCCCCCGATCCAGCGCCGGCAGTCGACACGCGCGCAGTCCTGCGACATCGGCGTCGGCGGCGCGTCCATGGTCGCAAATTCGACGCGGATTCGATCCTGATGTTGTATCGTTGCAACGCCTGTGACGATTACGCTTCGTGGAGCAATCATCGGCGTGTTGGCCGTTGCGCTGTGCATAGGCCTGTATCTGCTCTGGCTTTGGCGACCTGAGCATCAGGTCCGCCTTCACACAGAACATTTCTTTCACGCAATCGATGGCAGAAATTGGGAAAGCGTTGCCGATTTCATTGGCGAAGACTATCGCGACCAATGGGACCAGGATCGCGCGCGGCTGCTTGACCGGATGCGGGAAGGTTTTCGATGGATTCGCGGCTCAAGGATTACTGCGCCCGACGCCGTGGTGCGAGTTGAAACGGTGCGTGCGATCTGGATTGGCAAAATTAACGTCTATAGCAGCGACGATGGTGTGATGCAGTTGTTAGATGAACGGGTGAACAGATTACCCGCGCCTTTCGAGCTGGAGTGGCAGCATGTCTCAGGAAAGCCGTGGGATTGGAAGCTCGTGCGCGTGAGTAATCCGGCGTTCCAAATCCCAGCCGACGTGTATTATTGACTCCAGAAACTTTTCAAGGAGCGACGGCTTCGGCAGCCGTCGATTTTGCAAACATGACGGCTGGGAAGCCGTCGTTCCTTGGTTATTTGCCCTGGGCCTGCCGCAACTGGCTTTTAGCGGCATCAACTTCGCGCGGCGTTTGCTGGCAAAGAAGAATCCCGCGGAGCTTTTCGCCTTGATAAAATCGGGCGATGAATTTCTTCTTTGAGTACGTTCCATCAAGATTCACGCGCGTAGGCGGCAGCGTGAAATCGCCCACAAAATCCATCCGCAAATCGAACATCTCCGTCCAAAAATAGGGGACCTGCTCGTAACGAATGCGCTTCTTGCCCGTCATATTAGCCCCTGCAACCAGACCTTGTTCTCGCGCATTTTCCCAGTGGGTCTGACGTCGCATGCCGCCCATGACTCTGTCAGGATAAAAGGCCAGATCGCCGATGGCGTAAATTCCTTTTTCCTCGGTCTCGAGATATTCTGTGACAGGCGACCCGTGTGGCCCCGCTAATGGAGTGTTGCGCACAAGATCGAGATTCGGTTCTGCGCCGCATGCAACGACGGCAAGACCCACCGGGAAACGGTTACCGCTCTTGGTTTGAATGTTGCGCAGGACGGTTTTGCCTTCGAAGCCGTTGAGGGCTTCTCCCATCGAGAGCACGACGCCGTGCTTCGCAAAGTAATCAGTTAACCACGCGCCGGTGTCAGGGTCGACGTAGCGATTCAACAAGTAACCGTCGCGATGCATCAAGCCGACTTTCATTTTCATCATGCGCAGGCTTGCGGCCGACTCGCATGCCAGCAAACCACCTCCGACGACCATGATCGTTTTTTCCAAGTTGGCCATTTCGCGTAACGCGAGCGCGTCACGAATCGTTCGCAAATAAATCACGTTGCCAAGATTTGTCCCTGCCATGGCAGGGCGTCCTGGCCGGCTGCCCATCGCCAGACATGCCTTCGTAAATTCGATGCTTTCGCCATTGGCCAGCACCGCCAGGCGCCGCTCAATGTTGAATTGCGTCACTACAGTGCCGAAACGTGCCTCGATCTTATGCGCATCGAACCAGCGCTCATCGAATTCCTGGAGTTTCTTCAGATTCGATTCCTTTTCTCGCAAAAAACTCTTTGAAATGATCCAGCGCTTGTAAGGCGGGAACGGTTCCGCGCCGACCAGCGTGACGGAACCGCGCTTGTCGTATTTGCGAATGCCTTCGCATGCACTCGCTCCTCCGATGCCCCCACCAACAACCAGATAATCGCGCCGAATCATATATCAGACGGTGACAATAATTTCATCACAGGTGCGCCGACAAGCGAAATCGTGCGAAGCGTCAATGATTTGGCGTGGTCGAGCCATTCTTTCTTGCCTTGTCGCGCTTTCCTTAGGCACAGTGCGGTTGCCATGAACGAATCCACTACGCAGCTCAAGGATACGACAGCGAATCCGGCGCCCCTGGGGCTGCTCGGCTTCGGCATGACTACCGTGTTGTTAAACCTCCACAACGCTGGGTTTTACGAACTCAATAGCATGATTCTGGCGATGGGGATCTGCTATGGCGGTGCGGCTCAAATCGTGGCTGGGATTATGGAATGGCGGAAAGGCAACACTTTCGCCACCACCGCCTTTCTTTCATACGGCTTATTTTGGTTCTCGCTAGTCGCGTTGATTCTTCTGCCGAAGTTAGGATGGGCCACGGCCCCCAGCGAGACTGCGATGGCGGCTTATCTTTTCATGTGGGGGCTATTCACTGCAGTGATGTTCATCGGCACCTTCCGCTTGCATATCGCCGGCCAGATCGTTTTCGGTTCGCTGACGATTCTTTTCTTTCTTCTGGCGATTGGCGATTTCGTTAACGCAAGTCCTGGTTTCAAACAGTTCACGGGCTACGAAGGAATTTTCTGCGGATTCTCTGCGATCTACGCCGGTCTCGCGCAGGTGCTCAACGAACTGTACGGCAAAGTCATTCTGCCACTCGGTCTCGTGATGAAGTAGTTCTTCAACCACGAAGATCACGAAGATGGAATTTGTAGCCGTCGCCGTACGAGCGACGCGCACGCGTCCCACAGGGACGCGGCTACAACGTAGCCACGGTAAATTAACGCTGCTCCTTTAGTAAACTCGCCGCGAGTTTAAGCGCTGAGTCGCTTTTGCCACCAAGCATTCGCGCGATTTCTTCCTGGCGCGTCTTGCCCGTGACTTGATGCAGATTCGAAAACGTGCGGCCGCGGGTCACGTCTTTCGTCACGACAAAATGCGATGAAGCAGTCGCGGCGACTTGCGGCAAATGCGTGATGCAAATCACCTGATGATCGCGCCCCAACGTTTGCATCTTGGCACCAACGGCGTTCGCGATTTCGCCGCCGACGTTCGTGTCGATCTCGTCGAACACGAGCAACGGAATTGCGTCATGCGCAGCCAGCGCGGATTTGATCGCGAGCATTAGCCGTGAAATTTCGCCGCTAGAGGCGATCCCTCGAAGCGGTTTTAGCGGTTCGCCGGGATTCGGTGAAAAAAGTAATTCGATAGAATCAAATCCATTCGATCGTGGCTCGTCGAGCGCGCTGAGCTTTGCTTCGAATTCCGATTGGCGAAAGCCGAGATCGCGCAAATTTCGCTGAATATTCTCGGAAAGTTTCGGCGCAACCTTTAGTCGCGATTTGCGCAGCGCTTCGCCGGCGCGGTTCATCTGCGCGCGAACATTTTCGATATTTTTTGTGAGTCGCTCTAACTCTGCGTCTCGCCCTTCAATCTTCCGCATCCGCTCGGTCGCGCGTTTACCGAAAACGATCACGTCCGCAATTGAACCGCCGTATTTGCGCTTCAACGTTTCAAACAGCGAAACCCTTTGTTCAAGTGCGGCGAGTTGTTCCGAATCGAGATCGAATTTCTCGGCGTAAGTCGAGAGAGTGCGCGCGATTTCGGAAAGCTCGACCACAGCAGCGGCGTGCGCGGACGAGAATTGTGCGATCGAGCTGTCGATCTTTTCCAATTCTCGAAGCAGTCGCTGCGTTTCCGCGAGCTGGGCGAGAACGGAATCGTCTGCCTCGGAAAGTCTGTTCGCGATCCCGCTGGCGAGCTCGATCAATCGTTTGCTGTTGCTGGCAAGTTTGTAGCGCTTTTCGATTTCTTCCTCTTCGCTCGAGACCAGTTTCGCAGACTCGATCTCGGTGATTTGGTGCCGAAGCAAATCCAGCTCCTGTTCACGCGCCGTTTCGGCGGTGTTGAGCGCGGCATGTTCGGCGAGCAACGTCTGCAATTGCCGATAAAGCTTTCGATATTCCTCGAGTTGTTGTTCGGCGCGCGCGAAGGAATCGAGCAAGGTCAATTGCCTCTCCGGCGAGAGCAACGACTGATGATCGTGAGGACCATGAAGGTCCACGAGTTCATCGCCAAGATTTTTCAACACCGACAGTGTCGTTGGCGACCCGTTTATGAACTGCCGATTAGTTCCGGTCGAGGACAGTGACCGCTTCAGGATCAGATCGTCTTCGCATGGCTCTATGCCCGCTTCGGTGAGGTTCGAATTGAGCTTTTGTAATTCCGCGCCGCTAAAGACCGCTTCGACGGTACAAAGATCAGCACCGGTGCGAATCAGCGATTTGTCGGCGCGTTCACCCAGCAAAAGTTGCAGCGCGCCAATGATGATTGATTTCCCGGCGCCTGTTTCTCCTGTGACCGCGACAAACCCCGGCCCCAACTGCCACTCGAGTTCTTCTACGAGCGCGAGATTTCTAATTCGCAATAGTGTGAGAACGGCGGACATCGAGGAGGTTGAGAGTTGTTGGTTGAGAGTTGAGAGGCCAGCTTCCGAAGATTTCAAACCTTCAGCGATTTACTTTCAACTCGAAAGCTTTCCCGAGCGGGTGCACGAAAGATCCGAGTGAGCAATCTGCCGGAATTTCCCAGCGGTCCTCGCGTTGTCCCTAGGCTTTAAGGAGAGGAGTAAAGCCAGCCTGCCGGAAGTGATGATCTGTCGTGAAAGCTTCGCGAATGCGGAGTTCGTGCATAACAGCGAAACTGACGCAATCGGTGAAGGACCATTGTTTGTCGCCATGCTTGCGAAACCAAGTAGCGGCGGCGTGAAAACGTGTCGGATCAATCCATTCCAGGCGGAGCACCTCGCTGCGTTCGATCGTATCGAGAAAGTCCGTGGCGGCACGATGGCTGTGGCGCACCAGCAACAGAGTGATGGTTTCGTCGGCCACATATTCGGTAGTGAGGAAATGGCGACGTTTTCGGATTAACTCCTGCTGAAGCCGGAGTGCGGCTGTATGATGTCCATCGCCCGCATCCCATAAAGCGAGGAAACCTGCGGTATCCATGAACACTTCAACTGCCGCCATATACAATGCGATCGATATCGCCGTGTCTCGTTTTCCCTTTAGGACTGGCCGCGGCACGCGAACCGATGCTCAGAAAAGGATCGTTTGCGGCAGCATTGTTAGGCGTGGTCGTCAGGGGTTCCAGACGCGCGGCTGGCTTGCCTCGATGCGAGAGAAAGAACCGTTCGCCTTTTGCAATGCGCCGCAGAATAGACTGCGCGTGCTGACGAAATTCGAGCATCGTGATCGTTTTCATTCAGCGTAAAGTTTAAGTTCAAGTTAATACCATGGCAAGCCGTGTAGCCGATGATATCGATTTCCCCGAGCCGGTTTCGCCTGTGACAGATCTGGGAATCAAGCGGGAGCTAACATCTGCATAATCCGATTAGATTTGCCCGGCCGGCCACGGAAAGGACAAGAGTTCAAAATTTTGCACTTGTTTCTTCGACGCAATCCGCGGTTACAAATCTCACCTGGTGATTCCGCGTTCGCTCTTTTCGATGAATTCGATCAGTTCGATGATCTCTTCGGTCTGAGGCAATTCCTTCTGCATGGCCTCGATTGCCTGGCGGCGGTTGTATTTCGATCGGTAAATCAGACGGAACGCTTCTTTGATTAGCTTGACGCTTTCAGCCAGGTAGTTATTCCGTTCCAAA
Organism: Candidatus Udaeobacter sp.; assembly: GCA_049802315.1. Classification (GTDB taxonomy): domain Bacteria; phylum Verrucomicrobiota; class Verrucomicrobiia; order Chthoniobacterales; family UBA10450; genus Udaeobacter. The sequence continues at coordinate 464 of JBARMF010000477.1, read as the reverse complement.
CCTATCAGATTAACGCCGCGAATCTCGGCCGGGTTGCCGTCCGCGATCATGAACGGTGGAACGTCTTGAACAATCTTCGAACAACCGCCGGTGATGGCGAATCGGCCGATCCGACAAAATTGATGTACGGCTGTGAGGCCGCCCATTACTGCGTGGTGCCCCACCTGAACATGGCCAGCTAATGTGCCGTTATTGGAAAAAACAACGTGATCTTCAACAGTACAATCGTGTCCGATATGACTATACGCGAGAAAATTTCCGGAGTTTCCGATCCGCGTCTTGCCTTCGCTGGTCGTGCTGCGATTAACGGTGACGAATTCGCGAAACGTGTTTTCGTCGCCGATCTCCAGATACGTCGGTTCGCCGCGATACTTTAGATCTTGTGTTTGCTGGCCAATCGAGCAGTAGGCGTAGAACTTGTTCTTCGCGCCAGCCTTCATCGGCCCGCAAAGTGTGACATGATG
>JBARMF010000476.1:0-5656 GCA_049802315.1 Candidatus Udaeobacter sp. | reverse complement strand
AGTGCGATTGCCCGGCCGTGCCCGTGCTGGATCGCATGAAACGGCTGGTCGGTTTGCTCACTCCGGAGAACGTCACCGAATTGATGATGGTGCAATCGGCGATGCCGCAGCGGCGGGTTTTGTGAGCGCATCTAGGAGACTGTTAAAAGCCCGCAGCGGTTCGGAACATAGACTTGCAGTCTGTGTGCCCAGCGGGTTTGCAACCCGCTGAATCCAAGGAGGCGGACAACATGTCCGCTGGGCGCACAGGGCACAGCCCTATGTTCCAAGTGTTGCGCACCGCTCTACGAGCTGATGCGCATCGGCATTATAACGTAGAGGAATGGCGTTTGAATTTTGACAACGCCTGGGCTCATCTCATCGATTAGATCGAGAAACACTTCGTCTTCCGTGAGCGCACGTAGCGGCGCCATTAGAAACTCCGGATTGAACGCGATGGAAAGCTCACGCCCCTTATAGGGCACGGCCAGTGACTCTTTCGCTTCGCCGACTTCAGGCGTGTTCGCGGTGATATCGAGATTGTTCTTGCTGAAATTCAGTTTCACCGAGTGCGACTTGTCGCTGGCCAGAAGCGAAACGCGCCGAAGTGAATTTAAAAACATTTCGCGCTCCAGTTTTACGCGCTCTTTCGCCTCGCCTGGAATCACCTGGCGGTAGTTCGGATAATTGCCTTCGATCAATTTGGAGACGAGCAGCGTCTTGTTGAGATCGAACGCAATCTGGCCGTTGCTCATGCTCACCTTCACGTCGCCGTCATCGGTGAGCAGACGCTGCAATTCCGTGACCGCTTTCGTGGGAATAATCAGGTCCGATTCATGGCTTCGCGGGAATTCCAGTTCGATTTCGGCCATAGCGAGGCGGCGCCCATCGGTTGCTACGAGCGTTAGCTTGTTGTCCTTAAAACTGAACAGGACACCATTGAGCACGTAACGGGTTTCATCGGTAGAAATCGCGTAGGAAGTTTTGCGCAAACCGTCGCGCAAATCTTTCTGTCGAATCGTGACAACTTTCGCGTCCTCGAATTTTGGGAGCGGCGGAAATTCGTCCTCTGGCAGACCGAGAATCTTAAAGAAGCTTTGGCCGCTACGGATCGACGCGGCATTTTTTCCATCAACATCAATCTGAATTTCGCTGGACGGCAGTTCGCGGATGATGTTGAAAACGCGCCGCGCGGGTAGCGTCGTCGCTCCTGCTTTGTCCACATGCGCTTCGCAAGTGCCGCGCACGCCAACGTCCAGGTCGGTGGTTGTAAGATGCAATTCGGTCTCGTTCGCCTGTAGCAAAACGTTGGAAAGAATAGGCAGCGTAGTGCGGGTGCTCACCACGTTTTGCACCTGTTGCAGGGCTTCGAGCAGTTTTTCCTTGGCAACGCTAAATTTCATGGTGACCAGAAAGCAGGCCTAAGATGTAAAGCCTTCGATTTTATTCGGCAACCGCAATCTCTCATCTGTGGCGTTGGTAGGCTTGCACGCGCTGCGGCTCCTACCGCTGGAGAGAGCTGTCGATGTACGAGATCGTCTGCCGAATATTGTCCTGCTCAGCTATTCGTTTCTTCACCAGCTTGCAGGCATGAAGCACAGTGCCATGGTCGCGCCCGCCAAACGCGTCGCCGATTTCATTCAAGGATGCCTTGGTAAGTTCGCGCGCCAGATACATCGCGACCTGTCGTGGAAAAGCGATGCTGGCTGGGCGCCGCTTGCTCGTCATATCGGCAAGACGTACGTCAAAGTGTTCCGCTACACGCCGCTGAATTTGTTCGATGGTGATCGATTGCCGGCCTTCTTCCTGGAGGATGTCCTTTAGCAAATGCTCTACCGTTTCGTTGGTCAGTTCCCGGCCACTTAGTGACGCAAAGGAAGCGACGCGCATGAGCGCGCCCTCCAGGCGACGAACGTTTGTCCGGATACGGGTGGCGAGGAATTGAAAAACGTCCTCGTGCAATTTGATCTGCATGGCGTCCGCCTTTTTTCGCAGAATGGCAAGCCGAGTTTCGATGGCGGGCGGCTGAAGCTCCGCGGTTAGCCCCCATTCAAACCGCGATACGAGGCGGTGCTCCAGATTCGCGATTTCCGAAGCGGGCCGGTCACTGGACAGCACGATCTGTTTATGTCCGTCAAAGAGCGTGTTGAACGTGTGAAAAAATTCCTCCTGCGATCGCTCCTTACCGCCGAGAAATTGAATGTCGTCAATCAAAAGAAGGTCAGCCTGGCGATAACGCTTGCGGAATTTGACCAGATTACTGTGTTGGATTGCATCGATGAACTCGTTGATGAACAGCTCACTCGAGACATAGAGCACCTTCATGTTTTTTCGTTTCGCCCAGACAAATTGGCCGATGGCTTGCATTAGGTGGGTCTTGCCCAGGCCGACGCCGCCGTAAACGAAGAGGGGATTGTACGTGCGTGCGGGCGCCTGCGCGACCGCGAGACTGGCCGCGTGCGCGATTTCGTTATTCGGGCCGACGACGAACGATTCGAATGTGTTTCGCGGATTGAGTCCCGGAACAGTTGTGCCCTGGCGCGCGTCAACTTGAGGCGCAGGCAACGCTTCTTTGACCGTGGCCGAATCTTCCGCGGACGCTTGCGTGCTGGTCGTGGACGGGCCGCAAAACTTCACCAAACGCGGAGCGCCAAACGTGACGGTGATCGCATTCTGCAATGCCGGCATGTAATTACTTTCGATCCAGAGCTGGTAAATATTATTTGGGACAGTGAGCGTGATCGATTTGTCCTTTGCCTCCAGCAACTCGACGGCAGAAAACCAACGTTTAAAACTATCCGCGCTAATCTGTGGCTTGAGAGCGGCCGACAATCGCTGCCATAGCTGCGCGCATTTCTTGTCCATAAGGGAAGTTGTTAACAGTGTTACAGAAACGCCACATGGGCCTGTAGCGTGGGAAATCGCCCATAGCACCCGGCGAATAATCGAGCTGCTCCCGAGTATGATTCGGAGATCGATAGTCCAAAAAAAATGCCAAAAAGACGTAAATACGAGGGAAAACGGCTCGAGTCGTCGTGCAGCGTGCGTTTACTACGATCCTGTCGCGTATCCGAAATCAATGGTTCTGGCGCGAAGCTTTTGGTCTTGTTCATTATTGCTGCCGGAAATTTCTCAAACATGTTCACAACTTATTCACACACGCTTTGTGGTCGTCCTCGCCAGCGGGCTTGAGACTAGAAATCAGTTGCGAAAGCAACAAGAAAAAAATGAATTTTATTTTCAATTACGAGAAAAAAATTCCCTTGACTGGGAAAATGAAGCGCGCGTGCTGTCGCGAAAGTAAGAAACAGTGTGCTAAACAAATTTCGGGAGTCGGCCGCGACGGATTTTGAATCGCCGCAACGAACGCTTCGCTGCTGCATTGCTGCGCATCCCGAGTTGACCGAATTCGTCTGTGCGCGCAATTTCTCGCCTCTGCGAGCGGAGCGTAACGCTCAGCAAATGTAGATGCAGGCAACCGATACCGATACCACTGGGCGTGTTTCGACGTGCGTGACTCGTCCGAACCAGTTGATGATCCGCCAATTTTTAATTGGCCTGGTCACCGTTTTTGTTTTTTTCGCGCAACACTCACGTGCCGCTGATGAATTGGTGCCACCGTTCGGGTTTCGCTGGAACGATTCGATGGCTCGCGTGGAGGCAGTGCTGCACGGCGCGAAAGCCAAATTAGTTTCGCGTGAAAAGAGAGAGAACCGTGAGGTCTGGACTGTGGAGGGTCTGATTCATCCCGGACTCAAACGCACGGTGTTTACGTTCAAAGAGAGAGCGCTCGTGGCGGTAGAGCTGCAATACGAATACCCCGACTGGTCCATCGAACGTTACAACACTCGGATGGGAGAAATTCGAAAATACTTCGACGAAAAGTACGGGACCGGAAAACTGGTGTCACGTTCTCGCGACAACGACACTGACGTGATTCAAACACTGGTCGGATATCAATGGATGGTCGGGACCACAATGCTCGAGCTGTATTATTTCTCAGCGCAACACGATAACCTCGTTTACCGGACGATTTCCGTCGATTACAAGGCGCTGTGACGTCCAACGCGTTTTATAGCGAAGCCGACTGTCAATCGGCAGGATTAGGCAATGATAAACCTTCGTACGTCTCCACGACAATCTGATCGACGACTGCTTTCATGTCCTGCGTCTGTTCCCACGTAGCGAGTTGCCGGTCCGCGCCAGTACCCTCGCGGATAATTCGCTCGATATGCGCCATTTCTCTCTCGCTGCCGAGCTCCTTAACCTCGGTCGACACGAAGTCGAGCAGTTCATTTAACAGACTCCGCTCGTCCACTTCGGCTTCCTTGCCGAAGTCGATCATCTTTCCTTCGATGCCGTAGCGCGCGGCGCGCCAGCGGTTTTCATCAAGAAGACGTCGTCGATAAATCCGAAAAGTGATGTTTTGGTGCAACAGTTTATAAAGTTTTGAAATTACGGCCTGGATAAGCGCCGCGATTGCAAGCGTGTCGTCCACACGCGATTGCGCATCGCACACGCGCACCTCCAGCGTGTCGAAGAATGGATGCAACCGGATGTCCCACCAGATTTTTTTGGCGTTATCGATGCAACCGGTCTTAACCAGTAGCTTGCAGTAATCTTGATATTCAGAAAGCGACTCGAAGGAATCCGGAATCCCGGTGCGAGGAAAACGCTCGAATACTTTCAGGCGATAACCTTTCAGCCCGGTGTTTTGACCTACCCAGAACGGTGAGTTGACGGACAGCGCGTATATGTGCGGCAGAAAATAGCGCGCCTGATTCATCACGTGTATTGCCGTCTCCCGATTGGGAATGCCGACGTGCACATGCAATCCAAAAATCAGATTCGCGCGCGCCAGCGATTGCATGTCCTTGACGATTTCCTGGTAACGCTCGCCTTCAGTGATGAGTTGGTCGCGCCAGTGCGAAAATGGATGCGTTCCCATGGACGCAATTTTTAATCCGCTGCGCCCAGCCAACTCCGCCAGTTTCGTGCGCAGCGCAGTGACGTGGTCGCGCGCACAACCAATGGAATCACAAATTTCGGTACCCAGCTCGACGACGGACTGGTGCATCTCCGGTTTGATCTGCTCCTTGAGCGTGACTTTTCCGCCTTCGAGAATTTCGTGAATATGCGAACGCAGCTCGCGCGTCTCGGGGTCGATGATAGCGAACTCCTCTTCGATTCCCAAAGTGAAGGTGTGGTCTTTCATGCCATAATAGCGCCGAGGAAATGTCCCTCAAAAACAACGCACTGTCATCCCGAGCGCAATCGAGGGATTCCGTTGCGAAACTTGATGGCCAGATTGCGGGATTCTTCGACTCCGCTCAGAATCACGCGCTACCTCGGGCGAGTTCGCCCAACGAACGTCGCGTGACCGCAGCTTGCATGAACTTGCCCCAGCTTAGATTATCCCGACCGGGGACGTGTTCGCGCGCCTTGCGAATGGCCATTTCGGCGACTGCTTCCACTACCCACTCGAAGTTGTGCTCACCGATCCACTGCGCTTCGCAATCAGGCGCGGGATTGCAAAAGTCGATCGCGACGGGCACGCCATCGCGAATGGCGAATTCCACGGTGTTAAGGTCGTAACCAAGATATTGATTCAATCGCAGAACGCCCTCCTCGACCTTTTGCAGAATTTCCTTCGGCGCATGCCACTCTGTTCGGTAAC
>JBARMF010000475.1:0-5053 GCA_049802315.1 Candidatus Udaeobacter sp. | reverse complement strand
TAAACCTCCACTAATGCAACTCCAGCAGTGTTGTTTACACCGCGCACAACGGCCGTGTAATTGCCCGGTTGCAGGTCGGCAATGATCGCTGACTCGCTTGCCGCAGTCGGAGCATGGCCGCTGTTCTGAATATCGCTGACCTGATTGCTGGTGATAATCCCGCCGAGGATCGTTGTCTGCCAGTCATCATTGGTAGCAAGCAGCGCTCCACTCCCGTTATGCAGTTCCAATATGGGATTAGCCAAAGCATCGGGGATCCCAAACTGAGTAAGCTCAGGGCCAATAGCACGAATGATCACCCTCTTTGATCCACTCCCTTGAACAATAAAACCGCCAATCATCACGTGCTCATCTGTCTGAACAAAGCTACGGGTGCTGATGTTACCAAGGATTGAACCCGTGCCAGGGTTCAAATCGTAAACCTCCACTAATGCAACTCCAGCAGTGTTGTTTACACCGCGCACAACGGCCGTGTAATTGCCCGGTTGCAGGTCGGCAATGATCGCTGACTCGCTTCCTGCAGTCGGAGCATGGCCGCTGTTCTGAATATCGCTGACCTGATTGCTGGTGATAATCCCGCCGAGGATCGTTGTCTGCCAGTCATCATTGGTAGCAAGCAGCGTTCCACTCCCGTTATGCAGCTCCAATATGGGATTAGCCAAAGCATCGGGAATCCCAAATTGAGTAAGCTCCGGGCCAATGGCACGAATGATCACCCTCTTTGTTCCACTCCCTTGAACAATAAAACCACCAATCATCACGTGCTCACCTGTTTGGACAAAACTGCGGGTGCTGATGTTACCAAGGCTTGTCTGACTTGGTTGAGTTAGATTGTAGCCAATAACATCTAGGTTAATCCCCTCGGGCGATGTGGCACCGATGTCGGAAGATTGTCCCGTGCACGAAAAAGCATTCTGCACGTAAGGATGCGCCTGCGGACAGGGTTCGCTCAGCCAGTCGCCGAAATCGCCGTCGGGGTCCTGATTGAAACCGACGATATTTGTCATCCCGCCGTTGATTGAGAAGTAACGCATTCCGGAAGAAGTGGTATTTCTGTTACCAACAGATGACCAACTAAAGAGATCCTGCGGACTAAGATTGTTGCTGTTCTGGCCAAGGTGCGAACCAAGACCGATGACCTCATCGATCTCATGTTCCGTCAGGGATTGTGCGTCGAAGCTGTTCGGGTTAACTGGCCGGCTGAACTGAAACGGCTCGGACGAATTCAATGTGACGATCCCATCGTACTGTCCGCCCTGTCCGACCGTGCCGTCTGCGAACATCGCTGGCGGCGTGTTCAATCCAACTGCTCGACCGTTTGCGCTGCTTGGCCTAATATTTGTAGACAACGCATTGCCGGGCAGGCTGGCATTCGCAACATTGTCGTTGTTGGTTTCTGCATCCGCTCTTAAGGCGCTGACGAAGGCATTCCAGCGCACGATGTAAAGGGCGGTATCGCTCTCCGAGACAAGTCCTTGCGGTAAATGACTGCCATCGGGCGCGGTGGTGGCGTAGCGAAACCGGATTTGAATCGTGATGGGATCGCTAAACAAGGATTCATAAATTGAAATCGCACCGTTAATCATCGCCTGAATAGCGGCCGCGTTTGGATTCCCGGTAATGGAACTGTCAAACGTCGGATGAATCGTCAGGCCGGTAGTAGGCTCAGTCGTGATCGGGATCGTTTCCGAATAGCTTGTTCGTGCGGTCGCATCGTAAGCGCGAACCCGGTAGTAATACGTCGTGCCGCGGTTCAACCCGGTCACTACTCGCCCGGTCACGTTACCAACGTCGAGGTCGTGATAGCCGTCGACAAAACTGTGGAATGAGGTGCTCGTGGACACATCGAGCAAGTATCCGTTGGCGCGCGATACGCCGAGCCACGTTGCCATAAAACTGCTTCGCGTGGGCCGCGGTGGCAAAAACGTTTCAATCTCCGATGAAAATTCGTTCGTGGTTGGAAGGTCCGATGAGGTCTGCGATTCCGCGTGGGTCTGATGCCTGAACGATCCAATTCCGAATTGCGATGCGCCCGGCGCAGCCGTTTGGCCTGACAAGCTGTGGTCCCCCGGCACGCCGGCAAGTCCCAAGACGACGCAAATAAATGCAAAGACCCTTATGTAAGACACACTCCCCATCCCCCCTCAATGAAGACCGCGAACTCTAGTTAACACAGTCTTGCTGCACAAGGCGAAAAACGAGAGGTATCCCGGCTTCTACCCTTGGCACCTGTCTCTCGTCACATCCGCCCGCGGCGTTGATAGAATTTGTAGCGGTCGATAATTGACTCGACGTATCTGCGCGTTGCGGGGAAATCGATCTTTTGCAAAAACTGTTGTTCCGGTACCTCGGCGACGCCGCTTCCACCGCTCCAACGCCGGGCACGAGTAGCGCCCGCGTTGTATTCCGCCAAGGCGAAAGGAGTTGGATCGGACTGATGGTTCCAGTGTTCCATGGCCCGATGCAGATACCAGGTGCCCGCCTCCAAATTTGTCTTTGGTTCGAAAAGTTGATCGTGATTGAAACCTGCGACCTTATTTTCGCGTGCCCACTCGTTGGCCGCTACTTCGCTCACCTGCATCAGGCCGCGCTCTCCATGAGTGCCACGCTTTGTTGAATCGAAACGGCTCTCACGCCAAACGACGGCTTTCACGAGCATCGGATCGAGGTGATGTTCTACCGCAACGCTGCGTATAAGCCGGTCGTACTGATGAAATCGGGCCGGGCTCATCCATTCGTAAAATGCGTACAGCGGATCCCCCGATTTCATTGCGACATAAGCAAAGGCCGCAGCGATTGCCAGCAACACGCAGAGAATCAATTTGAAAAGGATTTGTATCATTTAACCCATGCTACAATAGCCGATTAAAAAGTTGGGGCACGAGCACGAGCATGAATCAAGACCATGAGACGCGCTACGTTCGCGTCATCGTTGATCGGGCGATTCATCGCGAGCTCGATTATTCGGTGCCGGAGAATTTAGCCGCGCGCGTCGGAGTTGGCTCGCGCGTGCGCGTGCCGTTCCGGGATAAATCTGCGCTGGCAACAGTCGTTGCGATCCCCGAGCAGAGCGAAGCCAAAGGCATCCGGCCCATCGAAGCGATCATCGGCGATGGGCCGGTCTTGAGCGAGAAGTTGCTGGAACTGGCGCGGTGGATCGGCGCTTACTATTGCTGCCCGATCGAAACAGTGATGCGCAGTATGCTGCCGCAAGTGATCCGGCGCGCGGAAGTCGGCTGGAAAAAACAGTTGTTCGTGCGACCGGCGCGCAGCACCGACCCGGGTGAAATCGAAAAGCTGCGACGACGCGCGCCGCGACAGGCCGAACTTTTGGAGGCGATTTCGAAGCTGGAAAAACCGATACGCGCGTCCGAGCTCCTGCGACAAACCTCGCTCGATAACCAGACATTGCGTGCCCTGGTAAAGCGCGGTTTCGCTGAATTGCGCGAAGAAGCTGTAGTGCGCGATCCGCATGGCGACGAACAGTTCATCGCAACGTCGAATCTCGTTCTGAACGAGGAGCAAACGGGCGCATTAAGCGTGGTCGAACAAGCCCTCGACGCACCCGAGAACGCGCGTCCGATTTTACTGCACGGCGTCACAGGTTCAGGCAAAACGGAAATTTATTTGCAGGCAATCCGCGCGGCGCTCGAACGCGGACGCACAGCAATTGTTCTCGTACCTGAAATCTCCCTCACACCGCAAACGGTGGAACGCTTCAAAGGCCGGTTCGCCGAGGCCCAGGACGACGTTGCGGTTTTGCACAGTCATTTGTCCGAGGGCGAACGCCACGACGAATGGCACAAGATTCATTCCGGTCGCGCGCGTATCGTAATCGGTGCGCGCAGCGCTGTTTTCGCGCCTCTGAAAAATCTCGGACTCATCGTTGTCGATGAAGAACACGAAACAACCTACAAACAGGAGGAAGCGCCGCGATATGAGGCCCGCGATGTGGCGGTGGTCCGCGCAAAGATCGAGAAATGCGTCGTCGTTTTAGGCAGCGCCACGCCGTCGTTGGAGAGTTATCACAACGCGACGACCGGAAAGTACCGGCTCGTTACGCTCACACAGCGCGTCGACCAAAAGCAGATGCCGCTCATTCGTGTCGTTGATCTGCGCCAGGAACGACGCAGGGAAAAGAAGGCCGCTATTTTGTCCGAAAGATTGTCGCAAGCCATTGCCGATCGCCTCGAGAAACGAGAGCAGACGATTTTGTTTTTGAACCGGCGCGGGTTTTCTACCTCGCTGCTGTGCAGCAATTGCGGTGAAGCGCGCAATTGCCCGAATTGCAGCGTCGCGCTCACGTTTCACCGGCATTTTCTGCAGGGTGAATCGGCTTCTCCGAAGACGATGTCCGGCCGATTGAGCTGTCATTTGTGCGGGCACACCGCCGCTGTTCCAAAGAAGTGTCCCGAGTGCGGACAAGACGCGTTGATTTATCACGGCTTCGGCACTGAGAAAGTGGAATCAACGGTCGCCCAAATTTTTCCCAAAGCGGTGGTGCGCCGCATGGACGCGGATTCGATGACCCGTAAGGAAGCGTATCGCGAAACGCTGCGGAACTTTCGAACCGGCAAAATCGATATTCTCGTCGGCACCCAAATGATCGCGAAAGGCCTGCATTTCCCGAATGTAACGCTGGTCGGAATCATCAACGCTGATCTCGCCTTGCATCTTCCCGATTTCCGCGCTGGCGAACGCACTTTCCAACTTCTCACACAGGTGGCCGGACGTGCGGGCCGCGGTGAAACGGCCGGCGAAGTTTTCGTGCAAACTTACACGCCTTTCAGTCCCTCGATTCAATTCGCGCGACACCATGATTTCACCGGTTATTTCCAGCAGGAGCTCGAGTTCCGGGAACGATGCGATTTCCCGCCATTCAAACACGCGGTCCTGATCACCGTGCGTTCTGCTCACGAAGGCCGGGCCAAACTTTCGGCCGAAACCTTGAAGCGCCGCTTAAGCGAAGCGTTGCCCGAAGAGTTCATTTTGGGCGATGCAACGCCCGCGCCGCTGGAAAAACTGCAAGGCCAATTTCGTTTCCACATTTTGA
>JBARMF010000474.1:0-1600 GCA_049802315.1 Candidatus Udaeobacter sp. | reverse complement strand
ACCGAAACCTTCCATTCGACCCGACCGGCCTGACGGCCATGGAAGCCGGCGGTTACAATCCGCTTCTCGGCAAAGCGTACACGGAAATCGCGGCGGCCAGTATCAGTATGCACAAAAGCCAGGGTGTCGGCGGCGCGCCCCGACGCGGCGCGCGAAAAGAGTATTTCAAGCCGTTGGAAGGTCAGCCGATGACGAGCTCGCTTTTCGAAGGCGTGGACACGACTTGGTCGCGCGTTCCGAATTCCGAATCCGTTGCCGCACAAATTCGTGAGATCACTTCGAAGTTCAATCCCGCCGATCCGGCTGCATCGGTGCCTGACTTGTTGAAGTTGCGGCAGGCGATGAGCGGAATTCAGGATGACTCCTGGATCGCGGAGAAAAAAGCACAGCTGGACAAAATCATCGCTGCATGTCTCGCCTTGCATGTGGAAGCGTCGACAGCGACGGAAACGTTTACACCTGGCCAAACCGCAACAATAAAACTCGAGGCAATCAATCGCTCGAACGTTCCCGTCACACTGCAAGAAGCGCGATTCCCCAACACTGGCGATTCAAACAAGATCGATGCGACGCTTCCTTCGAACGACCTCGTTACGAAGGATCTGTCGTATAGGATTCCCGATAATGCTCCGTATTCGCAGCCATACTGGCTTCGCAAACCCGAGACGCCCGGAACCTTCACCGTCGACGATCAAAAGCTTATCGGTCTGCCCGAGAATCCCCCTCCTCTTCCGGTCGAGGTAGTTTTACAAGTCAGCGGGCAGGAACTGCGGTATACCGTGGACACCAAGTACCGCCCAGTCGATACCGTCCCCACTGAAGTGCCGCGCTCAGTGGTGATCGCGCCGCCAGTTTTCGCGAACGTGACGAACAACGTGCTGGTGTTCCCGACGAACGAATCGAAGACTGTTTCAGTACACGTCACCGCGGCCACCGGCCCTGTGAAAGGAGAACTCAAATTGACTGCACCGCAGGGATGGGAAATCTCTCCGGCGTCTATCCCGGTAGACCTGAAAGCAGGCGATGCTGAGATGGTTGCGACGTTTAGCATCAAACCACCGAATGAAAATGGCGAAGGCACGTTGCGAGCAATCGTTTCGATCGACGGCCGCGACTATTCGCTCGAGCGCGTGCGCATTTCTTATCCGCACATCGGCGTGCAGACGCTGATGCCACCGGCGCAAGCCAAACTAGTTCGCGCAGATATCCGCAAGAAAGGCGACCGCATCGGCTACATTCCCGGCGCCGGCGATGATATTCCCGAAAGCCTGAGGCAAATCGGGTATTCCGTGAAAATATTGAGCGAACCTGAAATCACGGCGAAGAACCTGGCGCAGTTCTCCGCCGTCGTTCTGGGGATTCGCGCCTACAACACGCAGGATCGAATCTCCAACTGGTTGCCGGAATTATTTGCCTATGTAAACGAAGGCGGAGTGGTTATCGCGCAGTACAACACGCTCGCGGATCTTAAGACGACTCAATTCGGGCCGTATCCACTGGAGATTTCACGTGACCGCGTCACGGACGAAAATGCACCGGTGCGCGTTCTGGCGCCGGATAGTCCGCTCATGAACCTCCCCAACAAAATCACGCCGAAAGA
>JBARMF010000473.1:0-2111 GCA_049802315.1 Candidatus Udaeobacter sp. | reverse complement strand
GGCGAAGGTTTTGCCGGCGGTGGTAAATATCAATACCGAGCGAGTCGTTAAGCGAACTGTGCGCGACCCCTTCGATGAAGTTTACTCCCAATTTTTCGGTTACAATCGGTTTCGACCGCGCGAAGTCCGTCAGACGCTGCAAAGCCTCGGCTCCGGTTTCATAATAGATCCCGCAGGTTACATAATAACGAATCAACACGTGGTAGAGCGTGCTGCGGACTTGAAGATTCATGTAACCGCTCACGACGGGAAAACCTATCGCGCTCATTACATTACCGGCGATGACAAGAACGATTTGGCCTTTATCAAAATCGACGCGCAGACCGATTTCCCCTTCATCAATCTCGACGATATTTCTCCGAATTTGCTGGGTCAAACAGTCATGGTAGTGGGCAACGCTGTCGGTTACGGCAGCTCTATCAGCCGGGGCGTGCTGAGCGCGGTCAAACGGAATATCACCGTTGATGAAACCGAGTATAAGGATTTGGTGCAGACCGATGCCGCAATCAATCCCGGCAACAGCGGCGGGCCGGTGGTCGATCTCTCTGGCCGATTGGTAGGTATTGCGTCCGCGAAAATGGCGTTTACGCCTCAAGGCGTTCCCACCCAGGGAATGGGCTTCGCAATTCCGGCCGATGTTGTGCGTGACAGCGTCAATCGTTTCAAGCAGGTCGCGCTGAAGCAGGGCAAACTTAAAGACTCTCCGGCACCTGCCGAACCCAGCAGTCCCCGCACTGAAAAATTATTCGGAATGCAGCTGCAAAACTTGAGTCCGGAACTGAGCGAAGCGCTTGGGTATCTGCAAGGTCGTGGCGTCTTGATTACCGCGGTAGAACCGAATAGCCCGGCAGATGCTGCCGGGATTAAACGCGGAATGGTCCTGTATCGGGTTAACAAATCGACGGCCCTGTCCGTGAGACAGGTCGACGAAGTGCTGCGAGCCGTCGAGAGCGGTGAAACCGTGGAGTTTACGATCGGCATAGTCCGCGCACGTGGAGAGAATCACGAGCTCGCCGCCCTGACTCTCAAAGCGCGATAAAAAAATTGGCAACGCAATCGCGGTTCGGTTGTCTCATCGAAGTATTGCAAAATGATCAAGGTTGAGAATTTAACGAAAAGGTACGCTGGTCAGACTGCTATTCAGGATTTGAATTTCGAGGTGAGCCGTGGCGAGATCATGGGATTTCTCGGGCCGAATGGCGCCGGTAAAACTACGACCATGCGGATCCTGGCGGGCTTCATGCCGCCGACTTCCGGTAGCGCGAGCATCGCCGGCTTCGACGTTTTCGAAAAATCGCTTCAGGCGCGCGCGCACCTTGGCTACATGCCGGAAAATGTTCCGCTCTATAGCGATATGCGTGTCAGGGAATACCTGAATTATCGCGCGGCGCTCAAGGGCGTGCCGCACCGCCGCACTGCAGAGCGGGTTGGCGATGTAAAGGAACTTTGCGGTCTCAAGGACGTCGAACGAAAATTGATCGGCACTTTATCCAAAGGCTATCGCCAGCGCGTCGGTCTGGCCGATGCTCTACTGGCAGAACCCGACCTTCTGATTCTAGACGAGCCCACGATTGGTCTCGACCCAAATCAAATCCGGCAGGTGCGGGAGTTGATTAAGAATCTGGGCAGGCAGCACACGATTTTACTTTCCACCCATATCTTGCCGGAGGTGGAGATGACATGCAGTCGCGTCATCATTATTCACAAAGGGAGAATCGAAGCGTGCGATACGCCGGAGAATTTGTTGGGGAAAGTCAGACAAGCCGGCGGCGTGGAGCTTGAAGCAAAGGTCGGAAACGACAACGGCGAAGAGCAATTGAAGAAGATTCCGGGCGTTCGAGACGTGGTCATGGATGGCGAGAACGATTGGAAGAAATTCTCTTTGCGAGTCGAATCGGGTACGGATGTGCGTGAAGAGGTTTTCAGGCTCGCCGTTGAACGCCACTGGGCGGTGCGGGAACTCACTCAGCGCCGCGGAACGCTCGAGGATGTGTTCGTCGAGCTAACCCATCCGGATCAAGTGTAAAGATGGCGAGCGGTAAAAGATCGCGGTTGTGGGTAGCGCACGCGTCTCGCGTGTTGGCGAGCGCGTCCTCGCGATCGCGAACTTT
>JBARMF010000472.1:0-3092 GCA_049802315.1 Candidatus Udaeobacter sp. | reverse complement strand
CCGCCAGTCCCGCCTCGATCATTTCACGCGCTCGCGGATAGCGGCTCGATCCGAGCGCGTAAACCGAACCCGGCAGTAACACTGGTTGCACGTTTGCCAGCCTCAAGGCGGCAATCCCCTGCTCGTCGGTTTGCTCCAGATGGTCTGCCGTGGTTGCACCCATATCCGCCATCAACTTTGCGCCACCGGAATTCGTTAGTTGATCGACGTGGCCACGCAAACTCAGCCCGACCTTTTTCGCTGCGGATAAAATTTTGCGCGACTGATCAATATTGAAATAGCCATGTTCACAAAACACGTCGCAAAATTCAGCCAATTTTTGCGCAGTCACGCGCGGCAACATTTCCCTGACCACAACGTCCAGATATTCATCCGGCGAGAGTTCCCGCGGAACCGCATGCGCGCCAAGAAAGGTCGGCACGATTTCCAAAGGCACCTCCTCCTTCAGTTGGCGAATCACGCGCAAAATCTTCAATTCATCTTCAACGGTCAGCCCATAACCCGATTTCGCTTCGACTGTCGTGGTTCCGCAGCGCAGGAACCACGTTGCGTATTTCTTCGCTCGCGCGAGAAGATCGCTTTCACTCGCAGCGCGGGTTTTTTCAACAGTTGACCAAATTCCGCCACCGGCTTTTGCAATTTGCTCGTACGTTTCGCCTCGCGCCCGCCGTTCGAAATCGTCGAGCCGATTTCCTGCGAAAACCAAATGCGTATGCGCATCGACGAATCCCGGCATCACGACGCGTCCACCTGCATCGACAACTTCTGCATCGCCAGCATTCTTTTCGATGTCGTCGCTCGGACCGACTTTCTCGATCTTCCCGTCACAGACGAGCATTCCACCATCGCGAATGATCCCGAGTTCCGACAACTCTGTCGCGATGCGCGGATGTTTGGGTCCGCTCAGCGTGATCAGTTGCGACGCGTGTAGGATAGCGAGTGAAGTCATTGTTCCTTACCGTTGGAGCGCAACCACAGAAAAGGCATTGTCATTCTGAACGAAGTGAAGAATCTCTGATTAATTCTTTCGCAAGCCTGATATCAGAGACGTTTCGCTTCGCTCAACATGACAGGGAGTAACCTCCGCCGCTTCAACCCAGTTTGCTTTCCACAACCTGGTTGATCTTCTTGAACTGCGTCTCTGAATCCGCGCTTACCTTTTGAACTCGTTCCCGAAGCTGATTCTTGAATTTTTCGTCCTTCAATTGACCGAGATTGATCCGAACGTTCATCGCCGCCCCTTCGATACACGCGCGAGTGGCCAGCGCTCCAACACCGACATCTGAAACCGAAGCGGGATTTCCGTTGTCCGCCATCTCCGACAGCAGTTCATAAGATTTGGCCGCCGTCTCCATCACTTTCAACGGCACCTCGGCTGCATGTTTTGTCGCCTCCTCAATTGCCGCCGTGCGCGCTGCTTTCTCTTCTGGCGAGTTCTTGGGCAGCGCAAACGCGTCCATCACCTTGTTGAACGCGTTCGTGTCTTCATCTACAAGCGACAACAGTTCGTCTTTGAGTTGCTGCGCCTTAACCGCCCAACCACTGAAATATTCGAGCTTATCGTCCCAACCGCGTTTGCCCGCAGAAAGATTCGCGACCATTCCGCCTAACGAGGCGCCCAGCGCTCCCATCAGCGCCGCGACGGACCCCCCGCCCGGCGCGGGCGAATCGCTCAACGTCTCGTTGCAAAACTCGCGGACATTCAATCTCACCAGGGACATCTTTGGCTCAGCTGATTCAATTTTTAATTCGATCACCTTTTCTTTCGGGACAAAAGGCTTCAGTTCACCCAAGCCCATCGAGCGAACGGCGATGTCGATCAGTTCTTCGTCCGAAACGCCCTCAGACCATTGTTGTTTTTTGAGGAAATGACGACCGGCATCGACCAATGATCTCTTCGGCACCATGCCGACGATCTCCGAGCCGGTCGCACGTAATCCCCGTTTCGCAGCCGACTCAGCGCACGCATCGAATGCTGCGTGTAAAGGCGTTTCCTCAATGTTTGTGAGATTCATCGACACCTGCGCGATACCGTATTCCTTCACGAACCAGCCTATTCCTTTCACATGTTTCAACATCCCGGGAATGCGGACCGGTTCGCCATTCGCGTCCAGGATTGGTTTGCCCGATGGCGTGCCGTCTTCGGTCTTCGCTCTCCCCTGCTCTCGCACATCAAACGCCACCGCATTCGCACGCCGCACCGATTTCGTATTCAGGTTCACATTGTAAGCGATCAAAAAATCGCGAACGCCAATCACGGTTGCACCGGATTTCTCGTTAAAAACCGCTGGCCCGAAATCCGGTTTCCATTCCGGTCGTTTTATCTTTTCGAAAAATCCTTCGTATTCCCCTGCGCGAATCACAGCAAGATTCGCACGGCACTTATCTGTGGCGGCTCTCTCATAGAGATACACCGGGATTTTCAATTCCTCGCCGACGCGCTTGCCCAGCCGATTGGCACATTCAATCGCTTCCTCCCAGCTGATGTTGCTCACCGGAATGAACGGGCAAACATCAGTCGCACCCATTCGCGGATGCGCGCCTTTCTGTTTCCGCATGTCGATCAGTTCCGCCGCTTTTCTGATCCCGCGAAACGCCGCCTCTACTGCGGCATCCGGATCACCGACAAGAGTCACTACCGTCCGGTTCGTACTCGCGCCGGGATCGACATCGAGCAATGAAACACCATCGACCGACTCAATCGCATCAGTAATCTGCCGAATCACATTCTGGTCGCGTCCCTCAGAAAAATTCGGCACACATTCAATCAGTTTTTGCATACGTTTGGATTCCGAACAGGATTTATCGAATCAGCCAGATTGCAAGTTTCGAGCAGTTTGCCTGCGTGGAGGCGGTCTTGAATCAATCCGAGTCTGGTCTAAAATTAGACTAAATGCCGACGACTACCATCTCAATCAGTGAGGCCAAACAACGCCTCGGTGAAATCGCTGACCGCGCAATCGAGGGCGAGCACATTGTCATCGTGAGAAAATCAAAGCTGCTCGTGTTGAAGCCGCTGGAGTTCCCTGAGCCTGTGCCAATGCGGCCCCCGGGATATTTTAACGATTGCTACGATCGTGAAGCGATCAAAG
>JBARMF010000471.1:0-8612 GCA_049802315.1 Candidatus Udaeobacter sp. | reverse complement strand
GAATTCCTCGATGATCCGCCCGACACGCTTCGATTTGTTCGCGACGGCCGAAACGTCGTTGTGCTCCGTACATTCTCGAAGATTCACGGTCTTGCCGGGATCCGCATCGGGTATGCCATCGCGCCGCCTGAAATGACCGAAGTGCTTCACAAGACGAGACAGCCATTCAATGTGAACAGCATCGCACACGCCGGTGCGATCGCGGCGCTCGACGACGAAGCGCACCTGAGCGAAACCAAGCGGGTCGTAGACGAAGGTCGCGCTTATTTAAAGGAACAATTTGCCGAAATGCAGATTCCCTTCGTGCCAGCCGTTGCAAATTTTCTCATGGTAAACGTAGGCGACGGTTGTGCGGTGTTCCAGAAGTTGCTGCAACGGAAAATCATTGTGCGCCCACTCAAAGGCTATGGTTTGCCTGAATGGGTCCGGATTTCCGTGGGGACGATGGGAGAGAACAAGAAACTGATCGCAGCGCTGCGAGAAGTGCTCTGCCAGCAAAGGTAGGGACGCCGCGCTGCGGCGTCCGGACGGCGCAGCGCGCCATCCCTACCAGACCCGGCCACCGAATTTGGCAACCGAAGCGGTTGCCATACAATTTGAGTCCAAACGCATGACCACTTCGGACACAGTCGCCGCGATCTCGACGCCGCCTGGTGAAGGCGCGATTGCGCTCGTACGGATTTCCGGAGCGAACGCTATTCAGATAGCAGACAAAATTTTTCGCGGAAAAGAACAACCGTCGAAATTCGCGTCACACGTTCAACATCTCGGCGAGATTTTCAGCGCTGAAAATCAGTTGATCGATCAAGTCGTTCTTTCAGTCCACTTTGCACCGGCTAGTTACACCGGCGAAGATCTGGTCGAGATCAGTTGTCACGGCGGCACCCTCGTTTCCGCAAAAGTTCTCGAAGCGTGCCTGCGTGCAGGCGCCACCGCAGCGCGTCCAGGCGAATTTACCGAGCGCGCGTTTCTCAACGGGAAAATGGATCTCACCCAGGCCGAGGCTGTGATCGATTTAATTCGTGCCCGAACCGATCTGGCGCTGCGTTCGGCCACTGAACAACTCGAAGGCAAACTCGGCGATCAAATCGGAAAAATTCGCGATGAATTGATTACGCTGCTGGCTCACATCAACGCCGCGATTGATTTTCCGGAGGAAGGCATTGAGACCGACGAAGACAAAGCGCTCTGCGTCCGGCTTGATTCTGTTCGAGATCAAATCGCTGTGTTGCTCGCGACCGCCAATCAGGGTCGTGTGCTGCGCGAAGGTGTGCGCGTCGTCATTTACGGTGCGACAAACGCCGGCAAATCGAGTTTGCTCAATCGCCTGCTTGGCTACGATCGCGTGATTGTCAGCGACACGCATGGCACGACGCGCGATACGATAGAAGAAATGGTCAACTTGGAGGGTGTGCCAATCCGGTTGCTCGACACCGCGGGCTTGCGCGCGTCGGAAAACGAACTCGAGGGTTTGGGAATCGAGCGCACACAAAAATCGCTGCAACTAGCTGATTTGCGGCTTCATATCGCCGACCGCAATTCGCCGAAGCCCCCGCATTTCAACGGAGCGACAAGCGATCCGAACGAGATTGTTGTCTTGAATAAGAGCGATTTGCCCGAGCGCAAGGACTGGAAGGATTTTCCGGCATTGCGAATTTCGTGTGTGACCGAAGACGGCCTGCCGCAACTGAAAAAGGAAATTCTGGCGCGCATTCGACAGCAAAATCTGCGACCGGAAAGCGCAATCGCGATTAATACTCGCCATCGTGATTGTCTCCGCCGCGCCTTGGAATCGTGCGATCGCGCCCGCACGGCGCTGGGCGAGGGATTGTCCGGCGAGTACGTTGCGGTTGATCTTGATCAAGCGCTGCGCGCGGTCGGCGAAGTCATTGGCGTCGTGGATGTGGAACAGATCCTCGATTCGGTGTTCAGCCAGTTTTGCATCGGAAAGTGACGCTGCAATTTGTCCAGACAACAGCACTGTCATGTTGAGCAAAGCGAAACATCTCGGTTTTTCTCCGTGACAATTGGCACAGAAATGATCAGAGATTCTTCGCTTCGCTCAGAATGACATGGCTGTGATGACGACCTCCGGGCTTGAAGCGTTAAGGCCGCGGTTCAAATGAAGAACGGCTACGAGCTATTCGTTAGGCCGCTGCTGTTTTCTTTGGATGCCGAGACCGCGCATCATCTCACCATCGCATTGCTCCAAAGGGCGTCGCATTTCGATCCGGCGCTGCGCGTTCTTAAATCCTTTCGATTACCGTCGAAACCAAAAACGCTCTTTGGTCTCAATTTCCCAAACCCAATTGGACTCGCGGCCGGGTTGGACAAAAACGGTGTTGCTCTTCCCGCATGGGCAGCGCTCGGGTTCGGTTTCATCGAGATTGGCACCGTGACCGCAAAAGCGCAGCCTGGAAATCCCAAGCCGCGTATTTTTCGACTGCCGGAGCAACAAGCGCTGATCAATCGGCTTGGTTTCAACAACGACGGCGCGGACGCGATTGCGCAACGATTAGCAGCGGTGCGTGAAAGTGGACGATGGCCAGTCGTTCCAGTGGGAATCAACATCGGCAAGTCGAGAGTAACGCCGCTCGAACAAGCGACAGAGGATTACCTTTACTCGTTTCGCATGCTGCGGGACTTTGCCGATTACATCACGTTGAATATCAGCTCGCCAAATACACCCGGTTTGCGCGAGTTGCAGGAGCCTGAAAGGCTTTCGGAGTTACTGCACGCCATCGGCGATGAAGCAGGAACAGCTCCAAAACCGCTGGTTGTGAAAATTTCGCCAGACGTGTCAGACGCCGGACTGGCAGCCATTCTCGCTGTATGTGAAGAGAACGGCGTCTCGGGAATCATCGGCACGAACACCACGCTGGATCATTCTTCGATTGCGCCGCAACTGGATCAAGCGGGCGGCTTGAGTGGAGCACCACTCCGAGAAAAATCTACCGTATTGGTGCGTGGAATTAATGCTCGATCTACAATTCCAGTGATCGCTTCCGGCGGAATTTTCGACGCAGAATCGGCGCGGGAAAAATTTCAGGCGGGGGCACAACTGATTCAGCTTTACACCGGCCTCGTTTACCGCGGACCGCAGCTTCTCCGCGAAATTATGGATAGTTTGTAGGGCAGGCGCACGCCTGCAGCCGCGACAGTTGGCAACCGGACCGGTTGCCCTACAGTTGATCGATTTTTCAGAATGAAACTGTCCCGCAAGATCCTCAAGTTTACCGACCCACTAACCTACCGGCGCGGCTGGCGCAGGGCGCAACGCTCGATTTTTCCCGTACCGCTCAGACCGATGCTTGCGCAGGTCGACTTGGATCGCGCACGTGAGATCCAGCAGCAATATGCCAATTCCGCTGCGGGCTACGCTAAATACGCAGATATCGAGCCGTGGTTGCGATTGAATCGTGAACGCGTGCAGGATTTGAATCTTCATCGCTCGGAGCCAAGGCGTGTTTTGGACCTCGGTTGCGGAGGGGGATTCTTCTTGTTCATCCTGAAGAATCTGGGCCATTCCGTCATCGGCCTCGACATCGATCGCGTTCCGTTGTTCGGCGAGCTACTGGAGTTGTTTAGAGTGCAGCGTGTCGTTTATAAGATTGTCGCTTTCGAGCCGCTGCCGGACCTCGGTCAACAATTCGATTGGATCACGGCCTTCTCTGCGAATTTTTACCTCTATCATCCGGCTAAAAAACGCTGGGGAATAGCGGAATGGGATTTCTTTCTTCGCGATTTACAACATCACCTGGCGCCGGGCGGAAAAATTTTCTTTGGACTCAATCCCTCCTACAACGGCGGCTATTACACGCCTGAAATACGCGATCTTTTTGCCAGCCGTGGCGCAGACATCGAACGCGAACGAATTTTTTTCGAAAACGGCGTGCGCTTCTGAGGAGTGCAAACACTGGTAGGGTCGGCGCGCTGCGCCGACCGGACGCCGCAGAGCGGCGTCCCTACCTAAGGTGTGGCCGACGGCTCTTCGGCGGAATGATCGTGGAAGCGATGATGCCAGCGCTGATGGCGCTCTTCTATTTGCTTCAGCTTTTGACGCTGTTCGTCAGTGAGCTCGGCGCCCATCTGGCGATGCGCGTCGGCAATGATCTCGCGAACTCGGTGACCCGTGTCTCTCCGAATATCTCGCAATTGAGCAGTCGTCTTGTCGACGATTGGCGAAATTTTCGCCAGTTGTTCCGGGGTCAGATTGAGTTCGGCGCGGAGCCTATCTTTCATTCGCCCGCCGATCCGCTCCGGATGATGCAGTTCAAAGAAGTGATATCGGGCATATGATCCTCCGACAAACGCGCCGGTGACTCCGCCGGCGATAAACACCAGCAGGAAGCCGGCGATGAGTTTCCATTGCAACCCCCGGTTCATTTCAAAACTCATCCTGGATCGCTGAATCCGCGATGGCGAATTCATTCGAGAAGGATTCGCGGATTTCGCGATTTTGATTTGCTTCGCGAATTGCAGCGATTGTTGATATGACGATCACGGCTATCGACAATACGGCCACGCGTCGAAGCAATTGCATCACGCCGTTCGCCTTTGGCATACCAGCGCGCCAGAGCGCGACCACGCGAGTATCGAACCCAAACGGCATCGACGCCGGAATCTCTTCGTTCGCGTGCGCCGCAGATTGCAGCAACCGATCGATCTGTTCGTTTTTCATCGCTTTTCTTTTTCTGAAATTTTCGCGAGCTGTTGTTTCATTTTCTGCCGGGCTCGAAATGCTCGCACCTTAATGAGCGCCGCGCTCCAGCCAGTGATCTTGTGTATTTCTTCCACGCTGCGCCCCTGCAAGTATAGCAAATCGATCGCCAGCCGCTCGACCGGCTTCAGCGCCGCGAGGAGATGCTCCACCAGTTGGCGCGAAGCGAAGCGTTTGTCCGGCGCCAGTTCGTCGCTGGAGCTTGCCAGATTTTCAACCACCGCTTGCTCTTCCACACTCAAGTCAGCATGCCGCACTTCCGGCCGCACTTTTTCCGACTCGATTTGGTTGAGACAAGTGTTGACCGCAACGCGCGAGACCCAGTGCTCCAGCGGCACGTTGCCCGAAAACTGCGACAGTTTTTGAAATACTTTAATGAAAATCATTTGGCAGAGATCTTCCTCC
This sequence comes from Candidatus Udaeobacter sp., assembly GCA_049802315.1. Classification (GTDB taxonomy): domain Bacteria; phylum Verrucomicrobiota; class Verrucomicrobiia; order Chthoniobacterales; family UBA10450; genus Udaeobacter. Next base: position 3,487 of record JBARMF010000471.1, on the reverse strand, counting down.
GCGGTTCGACGCGCCCGATGCGCGCGGACGATTTTGGCAACCAAGGGATAAAGCTGTCGCACCAGCGCGCGAGCTGCCTCGTCGTCATTTTGAAGCGCAGCTTTAACCAGCGCGCTTGCGTCAGAATCATCCATGTGATCAAGAGCGCATCCACACCATTAACCATGACCGACTCGGCTGCGCTTTGGTTACAACTTCTCGCGTAGAAGCGCTTGTGCCAAGCACCTGCGGCTTGGCACGGTCGCTTTAAAAAATTGTTGTAACCGCTCTGCTGCGCGCACGGTCATGTCTTTCAAAGGCGCGAAGGGCGCTTTGCAGAAAACATATGAAACCAACTATGAAAAGAAACCTATTAGCAATTGCAGCCGCCGGCGCGATCGCGCTCGGAGGCTTTGTCGTTGTGCAGGCACAACCGGGCCCTGGGGGTCAACACTGGCATGGCCACGCGTTCGGCCTAAGGGGGATCACCGAAAAGTTGGACCTGACCGCTGATCAACAGGCCAAGGTCCAGCCGATCCTGGATGCGGCCAAACCGCAAATCGCCGCCATTCATCAGGAGGCGATGCAGAAGATGCATACAGTGATGAACAACACACTGACGCAAATTCGGCCAATGCTGAACGCTGATCAGCAAAGCAAACTCGATGCAATCGAAAAAGCGCATCAGGACATGCTGAACGCCAGGAAGCAGCTGCACGACGCGTTGGAAGACTAATTTCCCGCTCGTTCTGAGCGACAAGGGAAAAGGCGGCGATCTCAAAAGGGTCGCCGCCGGGTCGCTTTCTCAAATTTTGAAACTAGAGTTGTAGGGCGTTTCTGTGAACCCCGAAAGCATTCGGGGCTGACACAGACGCCCCACAGTCACGGCGTTAGTCTCGCTTCTTCCTCAGCGAAACCAAAAACAACACGACGCCGATCCCGGCCAGAATAATAGCGATGGTAAAGCCGGTGGACGAGATCTCGCCGCGGTAATGATAATTTTCTTTCAGATGCCCGGCTAGGCCTATCAGGAAGGCAAGGACGCCAACACAGAACGAAATCAGCCCGATCGCTCGCTGGTCATCGTTAGAGATTTTCATTGGCAGCGGCAATCAAATATAGCCGGCAGCACAAAATTCAAGTGCGCTCTTTAGCTGGAAGGCGTTAATTTCGGGATGCGCGGAATTCAGCTACTGATTTTGGCACTCGTTAGTCTCGGATCAGTTTTATCGTTGGATGCGCAGATCGATCGCATTACAGGTAAAAATTTCGCCACGCGATCGGAAGTCCTGGCGACGCATGGAATGGTTTGCACCAGCGTGCCGGCGGCCACGGAAGTCGGAGTCGAGATTTTAAAGCGCGGCGGCAGCGCAGTGGACGCGGCAGTCGCAGCGAACGCGACGCTCGGGTTGATGGAGCCGGTCTCGAATGGAGTTGGTGGCGATCTGTTTGCGATCGTTTACAGCGCGAAAGAAAATAAACTTTACGGAATCAACGGAAGCGGTCGGTCGCCGCTGGGCCTGACTTACGACGCGATGAAATCAGAACTGGCGAAACTGCATAGCGAGACTATTCCGCCGCGCGGCATGCTACCGATCAGTGTTCCCGGATGCGTCGATGCGTGGGCGGAGCTAAACAAAAAATTCGGCAAATTGAAATTGAACGACGATCTCGCGCCGGCGATTCGCTATGCCGAGGAAGGTTTTCCGGTTACCGATTTAATTGCGTATTACTGGTCGTTTGGTCCGCGCCTCTACAAAGGTTTGCCCGGAGCATTTGTCGCCACCTACACGCTTGATGGCAAAGGACGCACTCCCGGTAAAGGCGACATCTTCAAGAACCCGGATTTGGCGAGAACGCTGCGGTTGATTGGCGAGAAAGGCCGTGACGCTTTCTACAAAGGGGAGATCGCCGACAAAATCGACGCGTTTATGCGTGACAATGGCGGGTTCTTGCGGAAAACCGATTTCGAGAATCATACTTCGACGTGGATCGAGCCCGTCTCGGTGAATTATCGCGGCTACGATATATTTGAGCTTCCGCCAAACGGTCAGGGCATCGCGACGCTGCAGATCTTGAACATTCTCGAAGGATTCGATCTGCGAGCCATGGGACGCAATTCACCCGAGACGCTGCACACAATGATCGAGGCAAAGAAGATCGCATGGGCCGATCGCGCGAAGTTTTATGCTGATCCGGATTTTGCGAAGATTCCTCTATCCGGGCTTCTCTCGAAACAATACGCGGTCGAACGTCGCAAATTGATTGACCCGAACCACGCGGCCAAACAAGTGGCCCCTGGCAGTCCGGCGCTCGATCAAGGCGACACGATTTACATGTGCACCGCCGATGATGAAGGCAATATGGTCTCGCTCATCCAAAGCAATTATCGTGGAATGGGAAGTGGTATCGTCGTGCCTGGTCTTGGGTTCATGTTTCAAGATCGCGGCGAGCTTTTCTCGATGGACCCACAACATGCGAATGTTTACGCGCCGGGTAAGCGCCCTTTTCACACGATTATTCCAGGATTCGTGATGAAAGACGGCAAACCGTGGGAAGCTTTCGGTGTCATGGGCGGCGGCATGCAGCCGCAGGGTCATGTACAAGTGCTCACAAACCAGATTGATTTTGGTTTGAACGTCCAGGAAGCCGGGGACGCGTCCCGCTGGCAGCATGAAGGCGACAACGAACCTACCGGCGAAAAAATGAACGCTTCAGGTGGATACGTTGAAGTGGAAAGCGGTATTCCGTACGAGACGGTGCGCGAACTGCGCAAGAAAGGTCACGACGTGCGTTTCGACGTCGGCGGTTACGGTGGTTATCAAGCGATCAAAATCGAAATGCACGATGGCCGGCGCGTTTACGTTGGCGCCAGCGAATCACGCAAAGACGGAATGGCGGCCGGATATTGAGCCCGGAAACGGCGAAACGGCGATTGGGCGAGACAGCGAATGTCCCCGATTCACCGACTCCCCGTTTCGCCTATTCGATCTTATTAATTCTTGGGCGTCTTGAGCTCGGCTAGTTTTTCTTCCGCGTTGGTTACGTCGGATTTGTGCGCGCTGCCTAGCTTAAGCAATCTTTGCTGACGCCGCAGATTCGCTTCGGCAAATTCAAGCTCGGCGCTCTCGCGTTTTGCTACTGCTTTCTGCTCGGCTTCGATCAATTGCGCGAGCGCTGTTTTCGCCACTTCCAGCTCTTGTTTTGTGGCTTCACCAGACGCAACGCGGGATTCCTGCTCGGCGACTGTTCCTTTGGCTTGGACGACTCGCGCACTTGCCACTTCAGCTTCGCATTTGATCACTTTCAATGCTCGCTGCTCCACCTCGACTTTCGCGAGCACACCAATCCTCCACATGCGTTCCGCGCCGGCGGCATTTTGTTTGGAACGCTCCAGTTTTTTTTCGCACCGGGCAACATCACCGTCGGGCGTCGCCGCCTCGGCAAGTTCGTCGGAAAGATTTTGCTTCAATATCGGCGGCTCAACGTCGAACTCACCGGGCTCGTC
>JBARMF010000470.1:0-4854 GCA_049802315.1 Candidatus Udaeobacter sp. | reverse complement strand
GCTACAAGCCGATCCCGAGCCCTGGAATTTATTCGTGTTGCTTCGTGTTAATTCGTGGTTTTCTGCGTAGGTTGTAAGCCTGTGTCATTTAATCATTTCGGATTCTTGCCTGAGGTTGTGCGTGGAGCGCAGGCCATGGGATTCGTGGAGCCTACCGCGATCCAGCTTCGCGCGTTTCCGATTGTTCTTGCCGGAAAAGATTTGATCGGCACCGCGCAAACCGGTACCGGCAAGACCGCAGCCTTTGCTTTACCCATCCTGACGTTGCTGGCAAAGCACGGCGGCTTGCGTTGTCTCGTGCTGGAGCCCACGCGCGAACTGGCCGCGCAAGTGGAGACGGCGTTTCGCGATTATGGCCGTTTCACAGATTTGCAAGTGGGGCTTGTGCACGGCGGCGTTGGTTACGGGAAACAGCGCGATGCGCTAAAGCGCGGCCTTGACATTCTGGTGGCAACACCAGGGCGCTTGCTGGATCTGCTGGAGCAACGCGCGATGAGTCTCAAAGACATAAAAATTCTCGTGCTCGATGAAGTGGACCGGATGCTGGACATGGGTTTTCTGCCGGACGTGCGTCGGATCGTTGAGAAAACCTCAACAAAGCGACAAACTTTGCTCTTTTCGGCCACGTTGCCGCCGGAGATCGAACGTCTGTCGGCATGGGTGCTGCGCGATCCTGAGTTAGTGGAAATTGGCGTGCGCCGGTCGCCTGCTGAAACAGTCACTCACGCGGTTTATCCCGTTGCCGCTGAACAAAAATTCGATCTGCTAATGGCTTTGCTCGAGCGAACGAATTTCGACAGCGCGCTGATTTTCTGCAGAACCAAGTACGGCGCGGATCGGATCGCGCACCAATTAAAGCAGGGTAAGCACGCGGTGGCGGTGTTGCATTCCAATCGGACACAGCGTGAACGGATCGAAGCGCTCGAAGGTTTTAAGAGCGGCAAATACGAAGTCATGGTCGCGACAGATATCGCATCGCGCGGGCTCGACATCGCAGGGGTAAGTCACGTGATCAATTACGATGTTCCTGAGCATCCAGAGGATTACGTGCACCGGATTGGGCGCACCGGACGTGCGCAAAATGTTGGCGACGCATTTACTCTTACGAGCGGACAGGAACTGCCCGCTTTGCAGGCGATTGAACGCTTCATCGGCCAGAAAATTCCGCGATTGAAGTTGGAAAATTTTTCCTACGTGTACACCGCGCTCTTTGAGCCCGAATCAGCGAGCAGGTCTCGTCGAGCAATCGGCGGGGGTAGAACCCATCGCGGATATTCATTTGGGCGACGAAGATAACACAGGCATCCTGCCTGTTTTGTAGAACGAGCATCTTGTCCGCCACCGGACGGACTAGCTGTGGCGAGCCTGTTCGAGATGGTTAACTTGGGTTACGCGCAAATCGCTCGATTTGTTTGGGAGATGAGGTTTAATAGCGCGCTTATGTCCGAACACGAAATCTCGAAGGCAACATCGGCCGATTTTGACCGGCTCCAGAAGAAGCTGGTGCCATTGTGGAAATCAATCGAGCGATTAAATCAAGATCCGCAAACCATCGTGGTCGTACCTTCCATGTCGATCGATGCGCTTGACTCGGGTGCAGTGATCCAGGCTTACGAGGAACGGTTTCTCTTTCTGTTACTGCTGCTGCGCCAGCCGCGAGCGCGCCTGATCTACGTGACGTCGCGAACGATTCTCCCGAGCATCATCGATTATTACCTCGATCTTCTTCCGGGCGTCATCCCGAGCCACGCGCGGCAACGGCTTTTCCTGCCTACCCCCATGGACGGTTCAGCGCGTCCACTCAGTGAAAAGCTGTTAGAGCGGCCACGACTGATCGAGCACATTCGCTCGCTCATCATCGACCCTAATCGGGCGCATCTTGTTCCCTTTAACACGACGAACCGAGAGAAAGAACTGGCGTTGCGGCTCGGCATTCCGATGTACGGAGCGGATCCGAAATTTTTCCCGCTGGGAACAAAGAGCGGCTGCCGCAAAATTTTCATGGATGAAAATGTGCCATATCCCCTGGGTCGCGAGGACATTGGCAGCGAGGAAGACCTGGTCCATGCGATCGCGCAGATGCGGTTGACGAAGCCTTCGATCCGGCAGGTGATGGTAAAGCTGAATGAAGGCGTTTCCGGTGAAGGCAACGCGGTAATTGATTTAACAGGCCTTCCACCTGTAGCCGGGGGCGGTGACCCCGGCAGCGACAAAGCTGTGCTAGAGGATCGCCTTCGAGCGATGAAGTTCGAGTTACAGGGAGCTACTTATGAGACTTACATGAAGAAGTTGCAGGAGCGAAAGGGAGTCGTCGAGGAACGGATCATGGGAGAAGAGTTCAGAAGCCCGAGCGTGCAGCTTCGAGTCACGCCGCTCGGTAAGGTTGAACTGTTATCAACGCATGACCAGCTTCTGGGCGGCCCGAGCGGCCAAAGTTATCTCGGCTGCGTTTTTCCGGCCGACACCGCTTACGCTCCTCTGATTACACGCGAAGCTGCAAAGGTAGGCAGGCGCTTGGCCAAAGAAGGTGTGATCGGTCGCTTTGCGCTCGATTTCGTGGTGGTGCGCGCGAAAGACGGAACATGGGAGCCTTACGCGATTGAGATTAACTTAAGAAAAGGCGGCACCACTCATCCGTTTTTGACTCTGCAATTTCTTACTGATGGAACTTACGATACGAAGACTGGCATCTTCACCGCTCCGAATGGTCAGCGGAAATTTTTCGTAGCCAGCGATCACGTCGAGTCGCCGCGCTATAGGACTCTTACTCCGGACGACCTGTTCGATATTGTCGTGCGGCACCACTTGCATTTTGGCCAATTCCGCCAGACAGGCGTGGTGTTTCACATGATGAGCGCCCTGGGTGAGCTGGGAAGGACAGGCCTAACCGCTGTTGGTAACTCGCACGAAGACGCGAAGGCCTTGTACGATCGTGCAATCGCTGTCCTTGATGAGGAGACGCGGTAAAGCCGCCGTATAGCACAGGCATTCTGCCTCTTATAGCGTCGGGTTTCCAGCACTGCCGTCTCGCCGATCCTCCAAACAGGCATATCAAATTCGTTTGCCGCCATGTGGTGAACCCAGGCAAACGCGCGATGTATTCAGAAAGTGTTGATTTTTTGAGGCAGTTCTGCGCAAAACGAATGTACGAGTGCCACCGCAATTAGCATCTACCCTGAGTCGCAGAAAGGCGAAGGATACTTACAATCGTGCGATCCCTATGTTTGATGAGAAGCCGGCGTCTGGTAACGCCAGGCTAAGCTTTTGGCCTTGGGACTGCACCACTGACTCCATCGACTTCGACTGGCAGGACGCTTAGATCACCGATAATAGCGGTAACATCCTTCAAACCATCTTCCCTCAGTGTTGCAACTGCCAATCCTGGGTTAACCAGACCGTGGATCTTCCTTCGTACGTAGGCCAGACTATCCGCATCAAGTTCCTGGTACATCAGGATGGCTTTGGCGCCCTTACCGGCATGTTTGTGGACGATGTGCAGTTAACCTTGCCGCGCGGCTCGATCTCGCCTACGCCTGTGCCTCGACCTGCACGCACTCCAAGGCCGCGACCGACGCCGCGGCCGCGGGCCTAGCCCAGTTAGGAACGTTAAGGTGGGAGCTCGCGAGAGACTTCGCGGGCTCCCCGTCTGGGATGGCCGGCCGATTCAAAAGGCTCCGTGTTTCGCCTACGAAGTGTCTGCGCTCCAAAAGGACGTTGTGAACACTGGCTGCCTCTACTCAAAAAGCCCGGACCGAAGACGTCCTCTGCATTTGAGGCGTCCGCTCCCGCCGAACCCTTTCGTAAAAGCGGTTCTGTCGCTCGCTGAAAAATTACTTAGAAAATTAATTGGAAAAGTCTTGACGTACGTCTGCCTTTTCCGCTAGAACCGTGCTCCCACGATGTTTGCTTACCGGTACTCCTGTCGGATTGGTTCCGCGAACGTCGCATTTCACACCGGACAACTCCCATGAAAAAACAAATTAATCCCACCATCAAAGCGTACCTTATCCGAGGCGCGTTTTATCTGCTGCTTCTCCTTGCTGTCTGCGCAATTCCCTTTGCGCTGGCGCAATCCCGCAGTCGCGGGACCGCCACGGCAGCGGCCAAGTCAAATCCCGCCGCGAAGACGAACCAGCAACATGCTGCGCCGCCATCCAGCGGAGCGATCGGAGCTCTGGCAATTCCTGCACGCGACCAGTCGCATCTCCCCAAAGTTTCGAGCGGTCCGATGAGGGTTCCGTCGTTTCGGATGCCGCCAGCGCCGAAAGTTCCGCAGGTAGTTCTCTATGATCAATACAATAACGCATCGGCCACCGCCAGTTTGTCTGCGACCTTCACGGATTTCCCGACTTTCAGCTCGGATCTGGCTGATGATTTTGTGGTGCCGGGAGGTCAGACTTGGAATGTGCAATCGATCGACGCCGACGGCATATACTTCAATGGGGCCGGACCTGCCACCAGCTGGAATGTGTTTATTTATACCAACAGCGGAGGGCTTCCCGGGACGCAGGTTTACAGCACGTTAAACCAGGCAGTCACACAGGTAGGCACGACCTTTACGGTGAACCTGGCTCCTGCGGCAGTTCTCGCCGCAGGGACATACTGGATCGAGATCCAGGCTAACATGACTTTTGGTACGCAAGGCGAATGGGGTTGGACCGACCGCACTGTGCTATCGAACAACCCAGCAGCCTTTCAGAATCCAGGTGGCGGGCTCGGTGTCTGCCTGACTTGGATGCCAAAGCTGGCGGTGTGTATACCTACCGCAGGCGGGCCGGATCAAGTTTACCGGATCAACGGAACCATAGGAGGGGGCACGCCCAGTCCCACTCCGACGGCCTCGCCGACGCCAAC
>JBARMF010000469.1:0-3704 GCA_049802315.1 Candidatus Udaeobacter sp. | reverse complement strand
CCGCCGTCATTTTCTGTCACCCAAAGGCGGCCGTCATCTGTCCCTGCCCACAGCAATCCTGCGCGTTTAGGCGATTCGGCCAGCGAAAACACAGTGCCGTAATTTTCTGCGCCGCTTCCCGCGGCGGCCGTACGTGCGGGGTCGTTGCGCGTCAGGTCTGGACTGATCACCGAATATTTTTCCATGCGATCGGTCAACCGGAACACGCAGTTCCCTCCCAGATAGGTCACGCCCGGTTTGTGCCGGCTCATGATCATCGGCGAATTCCAGTTGAAGCGGTAACGCGGCTGGCCCTCAGCCGGTTCAGGGCGCAAACGCCGTATCTCGCCATTTTGCAGGTTGATCCGGTGCACTTCGCCTTGTTGGCTTTCGGCGTAAAACGTGTCGCGATCCGTTGGGTCGAACAACACGTAAAAGCCGTCGCCACCCGCGAGCGCAATCCAGTCACAATTGCGAATGCCTTCCTTGCTTTGGACGGCGCTGGGTCCCACCCAATTTTCATTGTCCTGAAGGCCGCCCGCGATTCGAAAATACGGTTTCGTGTCGTCGAGCGAGATTCGATAAAATTCACCCGCCGGAATTTTGTTGAGATGGTCCCAATTTTTCCCGCCGGCAAAGCTTTGATACACGCCACCATCGGTTCCCAGTAGCACACGCTGGCAAACTTGAGGCTTTGGCGGCTTATTTTTTTCTTCAGGCTTAGGTGGCTTCGGAGCTGGCACAGTGCCGGGCTGAATCGCGAACGCGTGATCATCGGGATGAGTTTTTTCGGTTAAATCTTCGCGAAAATTTTTACCGGCATCATCCGAAACGAACAGCGCGAATCCGAGGAGGTACACGCGCTGGTCATTCGCGGGATCGATACGAATTTGGCTGAAATAAAATGGGCGCGGATTCATGGCGCTCATTCGCGTCCATGTTTCGCCTCCGTCCTCTGAACGAAAAACGCCGCCGCTTTTGCTGCGCAAATCGTCGAGCGTACCGAAGCCGCCTTCGTAACTTTGCACAACTGCCATCACGACTTTTGGATTGCTGGCACTGACTGCCAGGCCAATTCGGCCAGTTTGACCAGGAAGACCGCCGCCAAGCTTTTTCCAGGTTGCGCCGCCGTCGGTGCTCTTAAAAATTCCGCCAACGTCTTCACCTCCGGTTACGCTCGGTCCCGAACTGAAACTCCACGGCGTCCGTTGCCGCGCGTACAGCACCGCGTAAACAACCTGTGAATTCGTCGGGTCGAGCGCGACATCGCCACAGCCCGTTTGTGCATCGTGCGGAGGCAATGCATGCAGGATCAATTTCCAACTCTTCCCCGCGTCTGTTGTTTTAAATAGACCGCGTTCGCCACCGTCCTTCCATAAGTCCCCCATGGCTGCGACGTATGCGACTTCCGCTTTCTTTGGATCGACCACGACGCGCGCAATCGTGCGGCTGTCCTTTATCCCGACGTTCTGCCAGGTCTCACCACCATCGGTCGACCGATACACGCCGTCGCCCCAGCCCGATGAATTCCGATCGTTGGCTTCGCCGGTTCCGACCCAAACCACGTCGGAATCAGATGGCGCAACCGCCACCGCGCCGATGGAGAGCATCGGTTGTTTATCGAAGATCGGCTGGAAGGTAACGCCGTTGTCGTTCGTTTTGAAAACGCCGCCGTGTCCCAGGCCAACGTAGAATACAAATGGATTGCGCTGGTCGATGGCGATGTCCGACACGCGACCACCCATCACCGCCGGCCCAATCGAGCGCGCCTTTAGATTCTTAAAAAGTGCTTCGCTAAGCGACATCGGTGAGGGAGAAGAAGTCGCTGTCGCAGACGGCGACGGAGTTTCTTGTGCCGATAAGATTGAAATCGCGGAAATCGAAACGAACAAAGCGCAGTAACGGACAATTCGAGTCGTCATGACGGCTTATCATCGCGTTGTACGGTTGCAGGGCAAGCGCATCGGTTAGCGGGACAGGTGAAGCGCCTGCGCGACATTTGCCATCTGTTTGCTATCCGCCGAACCGTTGTAACCTTGTAACTTCTTAACGTTTTTTATGACCGACAAAGTTTTAACAGGAAAAATCGGCCTCGTTTTTGGCGTGGCGAACAAGCGCAGCATCGCCTGGGCGATCGCAAAGGCTTGGGCCGCGGCGGGTGCGCGCTTGATTTTCAATTATCAAGGCGAACGGCTGAAGGAAAATGTCGAAGAGCTAACCAGCGAGTTCGGAGAAAAGACTCCACTTTTTCCATGCGACGTGACGAGTGACGATGAGATCAAGGGATTTTTTGAAAATGTGCGCGGGCAAACTGATCGAGTCGATCTGATGCTTCACTCGCTCGCGTATGCGCCACGTGAAGCGTTGGAAGGCGATTTTGTCAGCACGACTCGTGAAGCCTTTCGCGTCGCGCAAGATGTCAGCGCGTATTCTTTAGTCGCGCTTGCGCGCGAAGCGGCGCCGCTGATGACCGACGGCGGCAGTATCGTTGCGATGACCTATTACGGCTCGGAGAAGGTCGTGCCGCATTACAACGTGATGGGCGTGGCGAAGGCCAGCCTGGAAGCCAGCACGCGCTATCTTGCCTACGATCTCGGCCCGAAAAAAATTCGCGTGAACTGCATTTCCGCCGGCCCTGTGCAGACGCTGGCCGCACGTGGAATCAGCGGATTCACCTCCATGTTAAAACATTATCAGGAACGCGCGCCGTTGAAACGGAGTTGCGAACCCACAGAGTTAGGTGCTACGGGAGTTTTTCTCGCCAGCGATGGCGCCGCAGCTATTACTGGCCAGGTCATCTATGTCGATGGCGGGTATCAGATAATGGGCATGTGACCATCTCTTCCGCTTCCTCTTTCTCTTACTCTTACTCTTGCTCCTGCTCCTGCTCGTAATCGATGGAATGAGATCGAGCACGATCACGATCACGAGCAGGAGCATGAGCAGGAAACTCCTCTACCGATGATCGCACGCATCTGGCACGGGTGGACGGAACCTGCAGACGCGAAGACATACGAGAAATTGCTGCGCGATGAGATTTTTCCGAGCATCGCCGCGCGAAATATCGAGGGTTACCACGGCGCGGAATTGTTCCTTCGCGAGGACGGCACCGAAGTCGAATTCGTAACGTTACTCCGCTTCGATTCCATGGACGCGGTGACGGAATTTTCTGGTCCCGAGACAAGTAAGCCGGTGATTTTTCCAAAAGCCGAAGCGCTCATCACGCGAATGGAGCAAGCTCGGCACTATCGCGTCGCGATGTAGGTGGAACGCGTTGTCCTCAACGCGTTGGCAAGTCATGCAGCGCAGGTCGCCTGATATTTGTGCCTTCGGCAATTACCATCGTCTTCAGGAGAAGCCGATTCATCTGGACGCGGAGTGCTTGCCCTACAACTGACGTGCGCGACGTTGCTCGTAATGGAACTCGCTTCGAAGCTTCGAGAAATCCTCGACAAGGAAATTGTCGCCGACGATCCTGAAACAATCGCCGCGCACAGCGGCGATAAATGGTTCGCAACGCATTCGCCGGAAGTTGTCGTCTTTGCAAAATCGACAACTGATGTGAGCAAGCTTCTTCAGTTCGCCTCACGTGAGAAAGTTCCCGTCACCGCGCGTGGAGGCGGATTTGGTTACGTAGGCGGATGCGTGCCGGTACGCGGCGGGATTGCGCTCTCGCTAATGCGTATGAATCGCATCAAGGAAATTAACTCTACCGACGCCGTCGC
>JBARMF010000468.1:0-1636 GCA_049802315.1 Candidatus Udaeobacter sp. | reverse complement strand
GGTAGGGACGCCGCGCTGCGGCGTCCGGTCATCGCAGCGCGATGACCCTACCTCTACACTTGGCATTTTTCCGAAACGTTCCAAAATTAAGGGCATGCCCACAGTTGCTGCAGCTCCACTGATTCAGCGCGAGACGAGTGACGATCACATTTGCGTGCTCACGTTCGATCGCCCCGACTCGGGTGCGAACGTTTTCGACGCCGCTACTCTCGATGAGTTGAATGAACACCTCGATGCTGTGGAAAAAGATGCTTCGCTGCGGGGGCTGATCATCGCATCGGCAAAGAAATCCATTTTCGTCGCGGGTGCGGATTTGAAAACGCTGTTACAAGCAGCGAAAACCGGCGAGATGCGCGGATTCATTGAGCGAGGACAACAGGCTTTCAATCGCCTGGCTAATCTTAAAATCCCAACGGTTGCCGCCATCCATGGCGCGTCGGCCGGCGGCGGGTACGAAGTTGCGCTCGCGTGCGATTATCGCGTTGCATCAGATGCTCCGTCCACGCGAATCGGTTTGCCCGAAACGGGACTGGGACTTCTTCCCGCCTGGGGCGGTTGCACGCGATTGCCGCGATTGATCGGTGCGGAAAAGGCCGCGGAGGTGATTTTGAAAGGCAAACTTTATTCCGCTCAGGAAGCTCTGAACATCGGACTCGTCGATGAAATTGCACCGCCCGATCAGCTTCTCGATCGCGCACGTGAAAAGCTGATCGCTGGCAAACGCAAAATGGAGGAGCGATCAATGGCAGGGTCATCGGGCCGCGATGACCGGACGCCGCAGCGCGGCGTCCCTACCTCGGCGACGGGAAATCCGGCGCTCGCGCGTGCTTACGAAATCATCAATAAGACCCAGTCGATTTCGCCTGATCAATCGTTGCGCTTGGAGCTCGAAGCGATTGTGGCACTTGGTAAGACCGAGTCGACGCAAAACCTGATTCGCAATTTCTTCCTCGCGGAGAAATACAAGAAAGGCACGTCGCGAACGCCGCCCGAAAAAATCGTGCACGCCGCGGTGATTGGCGCCGGCGTGATGGGCTCAGGCATTGCACAATGGCTCAGCTCCCGTGGCGTCACTGTGATCCTGCGCGACGTCGCGCGCGAGCAGATCGATCGCGGGTTGGCGAACGTCGAAAAAATCTACGGCGATGCTGTGAAGCGCGGTTTAATGAATGAGGAGAAGGCGAAACAGGGTCGCGCCCGGATTTGTGGTTCCACCGCGCCGATGGAGTTGCGGGATGTACAATTCGTGATCGAAGCGACTTCTGAGAAAATGGAGATCAAGAAAGAGGTTTTCCGCGAGCTGGCGATGGAAGCCGGGCCGAAAACTGTCGTGGCGACAAATACTTCAGCTCTTGCGGTCAGCGAACTGGCCGAAGTAACGGTATCGCCTGAGCACGTGATCGGATTGCATTTCTTTAATCCGGTGAGCCGAATGAAACTGGTGGAAGTTGTTGTTGCGAAACAAACATCTGACGAAACGCGTGACCGCAGCCTGGCTTTTGTGCGGCAGATCGGAAAACTGCCGGTCATCGTGCGCGATAGCCCAGGGTTCCTGGTGAACCGCGTTTTGTTTCCGTACTTGCTCGATGCTGCCGAGCTGGTTGAGAGCGGCGTCGATGCGGAGCGAATCGATCGC
>JBARMF010000467.1:0-16593 GCA_049802315.1 Candidatus Udaeobacter sp. | reverse complement strand
GGTAGGGACGCCGCGCTGCGGTGTCCGGTCGGCGCAGCGCGCCGACCCTACCATTCGGGCGCGCCAAGCGATTTGTGTCATCCCCGCACCAAAAATCACGCCCTACATGTTGGGTAACCTCAACATGACAGTGCAATTGATGTGCGCTGGTAGAAATCCGTGTGCCGTGTCTTGGACGATCTTTGCTCGCCATGTATTGTTTTGGCTCCTTCATGCCGAAATTCTTCATCAAGACTTATGGCTGCCAGATGAACGAGCGCGACTCCGAGCAGGTCGCGCATTCGCTCGTGGCACGCGGTTACGAGCGGGTCGGGCACGAGTCGGAAGCCGACGTTGTGCTCCTGAACACATGCAGCGTGCGCGACATGGCTGACCAAAAAGCGCTTGGTAAGATGGGAATGCTCGGGCGGCTGGCCAAAGAAAGACCGCAGATGGTTTTCGGGTTCCTCGGCTGCATGGCGCAGGCACGCGGCGCGTCCCTACTGAACGCCTTGCCGCACGTCGATCTTGTCGTTGGCACACAAAAGTTTCACCGCGTGGTCGATTACGTCGACGAGTTGGTTTCACGCAAAGCGGCGCGCCCGGCGGTCGCGCCCTACCAAGATCGCGCGATGGATGATCTGCGGTTTTCGATCGTTGACGTCGAAGAGGAAGCCGATTCGCAATCGACCATTCGCAACCAGCAACTGACGCCCAGGCAAGCGACGGCTTTTGTCTCGATCATGCAGGGGTGCAACATGCACTGCACATTCTGCATCGTTCCGCAGACCCGTGGCGCGGAACGCAGTCGTTCCATCGGCGAGATCGTGGCCGAGGTGCGCAATCTCGTGTCGCGCGGCGTTAAAGAAATCACGTTACTGGGACAGATCGTAAATCTTTACGGTCGGCATGAATTTCCGAAGGTCGATAACAAGTCCCCGTTCGTGCAGTTGCTCGAAGCCGTTCACGAAGTCGAAGGTCTTGAGCGACTTCGTTTCACGTCGCCCCACCCTATCGGCTTCCGCGACGACTTGATCGACGCAATCTCGCGATTGCCAAAACTTGCCGAACACGTTCATCTGCCGTTGCAATCAGGCTCGAACAAAATCCTGAAAGCGATGCACCGTGCATACACAGCAGAAAAATACGTTGACCTTGTCCGACGAATTCGGCGGGCTCGGAACGGCATCGCAATTACCACCGATATCATCGTCGGGTTTCCCGGCGAAATGAACGACGACTACCGGCAGACACGCGATTTGGTTGAGGAAATCGAGTTCGATAACGCTTTCGTGTTTCGTTATTCGCCAAGGCGCGATACTCCCGCCGCGAAAATGCCGGATCAAATCGACGAACACGTCAAGGAGCAGCGCAATCAAGATTTGCTCGAGGTGGTAAATGAATCGAATCGCCGGCTTCTCGAACGCCTGGTTGGAAGCCAGGTGGAAGTGCTTTGCGAAGGCCCCAGCAAAACAAATCGCGCGCGCCTGATGGGGCGAACCCGCACAAACAAGATTGTTGTATTTCCGCCTTCGCCGGACCGACCGCCAACAGGCGAAAGCGAGGAGTTTGTTGGAGAGCTTGTGAATGTGCGAATTGAGCGCGCCAACGGATTCAGCCTCTACGGGATGCCCCTTCTGGAATAGCGCATGTTCAATCGCAGGTTGAAAACTTGCGTTACCGTATCCAAACTCACACGCGATCAGTGGAGTTCGACGAATGATTTACCATCTCTCTTTGCACACAGCAGGAATAATCGCCGGCGCGTTTCTCATTGTAGTCGGCGTCCTTGGATTGATGAAACCGGACTTCGCACAAGTCGTGAAGCACTTTCCACGCTCTCGCGTTGCCGGAGTTGTGCTGCTCACCATTTGCCTGGCTTGGACCTTCTGGTTGGTCGCCACCATCCAAATGGGTGAATTCGCCAGCTTCCGTCGTCCGCTTCTGATTGCTTTGCCAATCGGTTACGTGCTCACACTGTTTTTCGTGGATGAATTCCTCGCGGTACGCGCTCTCGGGATTCTCTGTTTGCTGACTGCCGAACCGCTGCTTGATGCGGCCTTTTTGCGCTACGAAACGAGCCGCTTACTCGTGACCGTGTTTGCTTACTTGCTCATTATCGCGGGCTTGTTCTGGGTGGCGATTCCGTACGTTCTTCGCGATCAAATTAATTGGAGCGCTCGCAGTGTTTTTCGCTGGCGCTGCCTGCATGCAATCGTGCTAGCTTACGGCTGCATAATTCTCGGGTTCGCGTTTACGCAATACTAGGTTTGTAGGGCGTCTGTGTCAGACGCCACGGTTTGAGGCCGTTCAACGCAGTTGACCCATGCTTTTGGATCGGCGTTTCACAGAAATGCCCTACAATTCTACGTTTCACAGATTGTAGTGGCGCCAATGCATTTTCGGCGTTCGGAGAGCGCCGCTACAGTAAATCGCATGAACCGCATTCTGGTGATCCGCGGCGGGGCGATCGGCGATTTCATTCTCACTTTACCTGCGCTCAAAGCGCTTCGTGACGCACGTCCCGAGGCGCACATCGAGATTCTAGGCTACAAGCACATTGCAGTGCTCGCAGAAAATCGATTCTACGCGCAAGCGGTGCATTCGATTGAATATGGACCGCTCGCCAGATTTTTCGCGCGCAATTCGGAGTTGCCTGCGGAATTGTCCGAGTATTTCGCGAGCTTCGATTTGATCGTCAGTTATCTCTACGACCCTGATCGGATCTTCGAAACAAATCTCCGTCGATGTGGCGTCCAAAATCTCATTTGCGGACCCGCTCGGGTCAGCGACTCAAGGAGTGACGGCTTGCCAGCCGTCACAGGGAACCCGACGGCTGGGAAGCCGTCGTTCCTTGATGGACATGCCGCGCATCAGCTCGCGCGGCCCATCGAGGCACTGGGAATCAACGTTGCAGATTTTGCCGAGAGAATTTTTCCTTCAATAGAAGATCGGGAGTTTGCCCACGAATTTCTCACGTTGATGCCGCAACCGATCGTGGCAATTCACCCGGGAAGCGGCAGCCGCGAAAAGAACTGGCCAGTGGAAAAGTGGATTGGCTTGTTTTCGCCAGGCAGCCGTTTCACAGACGTCGGAGGCTTGGTCGTGATCTCAGGCGAGGCAGATGAAGCTCAGACCGACCAATTGCAACGCGAATGGAAGAATCGCGGCGTCCGTTTCGCCAGGAATCTGGCGCTGCCTCGCCTAGCCGCCCTCCTTGAGCACGCAATATTCATCGGACACGACAGTGGAATTTCGCATCTGGCTGCGGCTGCCGGCGCAACTTGCGTTCTTCTCTTCGGTCCGACGGATCCAGATGTTTGGGCGCCTAAGAATGAGAACGTACGAGTTCTCAGGCCGCCGAGCGGGAAACTTGATGATCTCCAAATCGAGACGGTTGAAGCAGCTCTCGCTGCCACACTCTAGCTGTTAAACCGCGAAGGTCGTCAGGTAGGGCGGGCAGTCCTCTGCACACCGTTGCGTCTTACAATTCACGCGAGCGGCGCGCACGGGAGTGCGGCGCCCTACCAAAACAGACTTGCTGCGATACAGGAGTCGCGATTGGGCCTGCCACTTAGTCGCTATAGCCTTGTGGAAATTTCTGATGCCATTTCCAAGCGCTCTCGACAATTGCGTCGAGGGATTCGAATTGCGGTTGCCAGCCAAGTTCCTTCTTGATTCTCTCTGAGGAAGCGATGAGCCGGGGCGGATCGCCTGGTCTGCGTGGTTTTTCGATCGTCTCGATTTTTCGTCCAGTGATTTTGCGGCAGGATTCGATCACTTCACGGACACTCGAACCGCCACCCGTCCCGAGGTTGTAACAGCCGGTGGCTGCCTCGCCGAGAGCCAGAGTATGCGCGTTGGCGAGATCGAGGATGTGAATGTAATCGCGAATACAGGTTCCATCCGGCGTGTCGTAGTCGGTTCCGTAAATCTCGACGTTCGGCTTTTCACCGAGCGCCACCTGAAGCACAGCCGGAATGAGATGCGTCTCGGGTCGATGGTCTTCGCCAAATTTCTCGGTTGCGCCGGAGGCGTTGAAGTAGCGCAGACAAACAAATTTCAATCCGTGAATTTCGTCGTACCAGCGCAGCATTTTTTCGAACACGAGTTTGGATTCGCCGTAGGGACTGATGGGACGCGGTTGCGCCGTTTCGTCGATTGGCAGGCGATCGGGCGGACCAAAAAGAGCGCATGTCGACGAAAAGATGATCCGCCGCACACCGGTCGCGACCATGGCATCGAGCAGATTCAATCCATTGCAAACATTGTTCCGAAAATATTTGGACGGGTTCTGCATTGATTCCCCAACCAGCGCGTTGGCGGCGAAATGCATCACGGCGTCCGGCCGATGAGTGGAAAGAGCACCCTCGATCTGCTGGCGATCCGCAAGCTCACCTTCAATGAAATGCGTCCGGGAATCAACGGCGCTCCGATGGCCTTCACTCAAGTTGTCGAAAATGGCAACTTCATGCCCCTCATTCAGCAAAAGCTCGGAGCAAACGCTCCCGATGTAGCCTGCGCCGCCAACCACGAAGATTTTCATTGGCGGGAAAAATGCAGTGTGATCGGCACTAAATCAAAACCAACTCGCCGGGTTCGCGCTGGTCCGCTCGTCGCCTGTTGTTAGTTTGAAGGCGGAGTGCGCTGGGCAGTATTTTGCGCGACGGTTTTGCCCTTCTTCTTTTCGAGGGCTGCGACCATCTTCTTCACACAACTATGTTTGCAACGCGGGGCGAGGACTTTCAAACTTTCTTCCTCCGAACCCCACTGCAAAATGTCGATGTCGACGTAGCGGACACCCCAGTCTCTTACCTCCGACCGGCTGCCCTTATAAAGATCGATAGTATCGGTGCCGACCAAAGCATTGCCGTAATCGTCGATGACGTATTCTTCGCTAGTATCAGCAAGGCGAAAGCGCGTTCCGAGCGGGTATCGCGACCAATCCGAAGCTGCACTCAACACCTGCCGGCCGGAAAGATACGTGCCGACTGCATTGTGAGCCCCGCTTCCTCCCTCGTGTTGCGTGTACGCGGTGGTGCGCACCTTTGGAATGCGCTTTCCACTGGTAAGAGTCGGTTTCGTTGATTGCGTCGCGCAGCCTCCGACAAAGCAAGCTAAAGCTCCCGCGAGCGCCAGGTTAAGGCATCTAGGCATCGGCGTTTCGGCCCTTCCATAGCAGGCCGGTTAGCCGAGGGCAAGCGATTTTTACGGAAATTCCCTAGGAAAACTGGTGCGACGGAAGCGTGAGCTTTTGGAAGTAACAGCTACAGTGTTAATGCGCTGCAGGCTGCGAAAGTTCAGTGGTGCAATGAGGACAACGGGTCGCTTTAATGGGAATAGTCATTGCGCACGCCGGACAATCTTTTGACACCGGCGCGGCGTTCGGGGCCGGCCGCTTCATCTTGTTGACCGCTTTTACGACCAGGAAGATGCAGAACGCAACAATGACGAAGTTAATAACAAGCGTGATAAAGTTGCCGTAGTTCCAGGTGATCGCCTTGTGAGCCAGTGCGTCAGCCGGAGTTGAGAAATTAGTCATCCCATCTCCGCCTGCCTTTAGAACAACAAACTTGTTGGAAAAATCGAGCCCGCCGGTAAGTAAGCCCATCGGCGGCATCAGAATATCTTTCACCAGCGAAGTAATGATACTTCCGAAGGCCGCGCCGATGATGACGCCGACAGCGAGATCAATGGCGTTACCCTTGACCGCGAATTCTTTGAATTCCTTCAACATGCCGCTCACTTAATCAAGTGACGACGATGTTGACGAGCTTTTTTGGAACGACAATCACATTACGAACCGCCTTGCCGGCGATCCGGTCTTGAACTTTGGGGTTCGACAGCGCGGCTGTTTTGAGTTCCTCGTCGGTAGCCACGATCGGCATCTTAATTCGATCACGAAGTTTGCCGTTTATTTGAATGACGATTTCAACTTCGTCTTCAATGAGCAAGTGCTCATCATAAGCCGGCCATGATTGTTGGGTAACGTCTAGATGCGCATCGCCAAATTCAGCGTTCAATCTCTCGCACAGCTCGGATGAAATGTGGGGAGCGAATGGATTAAGCAGGACCAGGAACGTTCGCATCACCGACAACGGGATCGCCTCGGCGTTTGTAAACCCATTCACGAAAATCATCATCTGCGAAATCGCCGTGTTAAAGGAGAACGATTCGATATCCGCCGTCACTTTTTTGATCGTTGCATGCAGCAACTTTTGCTGCGCCTTGGTAGCATCGATGGCTTGAACCTTTTTTGATAATTCCCACTCGCCTGCCTGGTTCTCTGTCATAAGCAAGCGCCAGACACGCGCAAGAAAACGCGCCACGCCTTCAACGCCATGGGTACTCCATGGTTTCATTTGCTCGAGCGGTCCCATAAACATTTCGTAGCAACGAAATGCATCCGCGCCGTGCTGATCGATCACGTCGTCGGGATTAACGATGTTCCCGCGCGATTTCGACATTTTCTGGTTGTCCTCGCCGAGGATGACTCCCTGGTTCACCAACCGCTGAAACGGCTCGGGCTTCGAGACGTAACCCAGATCGAATAACACTTTTTGCCAAAATCTGGCGTAAAGCAGGTGCAACACCGCGTGTTCAGTTCCTCCGACGTACAAATCTACGCCGCCAGGTTTACCGCCGCCCATCCAGTAACGTTCCGCCTCTTCACCAACAAATCGCCCGTCGTTGTGCGGATCGGAGAATCGCAGGTAATACCAGCATGATCCTGCCCACTGTGGCATGGTGTTCATCTCGCGCATCGCCTTGTCAGAGTAACGGACCCACTCCCTTGCCTTGGCCAGAGGCGGTTCTCCGGTACCGGTCGGTTTGTAATCGTCGAGCGGCGGCGGAACGACTGGCAATTCTTTTTCCTGCAATGCGCGATGCTTCCCGTTTTCCCAAACAATTGGAAATGGCTCGCCCCAATATCGCTGACGCGAGAACAACCAGTCGCGCAGTTTGTAATTGATTGCCTGTTTGCCGAGGCCGCGTTCTTCGAGCCAGGCGGTGATTTTCTTTTTCGCCTCAGCGCTCGTTAGGCCGTTGATGATCGGCGAGTTAATGGCGATGCCTTCGCCCGTGAATCCCAGTGCTGGCTCATCTCCGGTTGGCCGAACAACGACGACAATCGGCAAATCGAATTTCTTCGCGAATTCAAGATCGCGTTCATCGTGCGCCGGAACGCCACCTATCGCGCCGGTTCCATAGCCAAGCAGCACGTAATCGGCGATCCAGATTGGAATCTTATTGTTGGTAGCTGGATTAATCGCGTACGCGCCAGTGAACACACCGGTTTTTTCTTTCGATAGATCGGTACGCTCCAGTTCACTTTTACGCGCGGCGCGCTCGCGATATTCGCGCACTGCCGGCCATTGCCCCTCGGTAACGATCAAATCAACCAATGAATGTTCCGGGGCGAGCACCAAAAATGTACCGCCGTAAAGCGTGTCGGGTCGCGTAGTGAAAACGCGAATCTGCTGATCTACATTCTCAATCTTAAAATCAATCTCCGCGCCCTGGCTTCGGCCAATCCAGTTACGCTGGAGCAGTTTGATTCCCTCGGGCCAATCCAGTTCGTCGAGTCCGTCTAGCAATCGTTCCGTAAAAGCAGTGATACGCAACATCCATTGCCGCATTGGTCTTCGCACAACCGGAAAGCCGCCAACCTCGCTTTTTCCATCTACAACCTCCTCGTTCGCTAAGACCGTGCCCAACTCCGGACACCAGTTCACCGGGACATCCGCGACATACGCCAGCCGGACATTGTCCGGATCGGTTCCATGATAGCTGGAAATCGGCTCGGCCCGATTTGTCTCCGGGTTAAACCAGGAGTTGTAGATTTGGAGAAAAATCCATTGTGTCCATTTGTAATACTTCGGATCGGTCGTGTTGATCTCCCGTTGCCAATCATAAGAGAAACCGATCCGCTTCAATTGACTCTTAAACTTCGCGACGTTCTCGCGCGTGGTGATCGCCGGATGCTGACCGGTTTTGATCGCGTATTGCTCCGCTGGCAGACCGAAGGCGTCCCAACCCATCGGGTGCAAGACGTTGAAGCCGCACATGCGTTTATAACGCGCAACGATGTCGGTGGCCGTGTAGCCTTCCGGATGACCAACGTGCAGCCCGGCCCCGCTCGGGTAAGGAAACATATCGAGCACGTAGAACTTTGGCTTCGCAGGATCGAAACCTTTCTCGCCGGGGTTCGATGCGTGAAAAAGCTGGCGCTCGTCCCAGATGGCCTGCCATTTCGACTCGATTTGGTCGAACGGGTATGGTTTACGGCGGTCGCTAGAACTCATTCAATAAATAGCGCTGTCATGTTGAGCGAAGCGAAACATCTCTGTTCATTTGCCTGGGAAGGATCGCTCGAAAATTCATCCGAGATTCTTCGCTTCGCTCAGAATGACATTGGAGACAGCTTGTACTCATTGCAGGTAAATCAGGAAACCAGAAGCCAGCAAAAGAAACTAGAATTTACTCTTGTTTTCCGATTTCCACATTTCAATTGAACGGTGATCGAGCTTGTAGTCGCCACGCGCAACAGACATAAGACGCGCGAGATCCAGCATATTCTCGGACCGGAGTTTATGGTACGCGATCTCGCGGATACCGACGTTCCGGAGATTCTCGAGAATGGAACGTCATTCGAGGAAAACGCGAAACTCAAAGCTCTCGCCGCCTCAAGACACTTGCCAGCTCTGGTGATCGCTGACGATTCGGGATTGGAGGTTGCCGCTCTCGGCGGTGCACCGGGAATTTATTCGGCGCGTTATGCGGGCGCAAACGCGACGGACAGGGACAAAATCGATAAACTGCTTCGCGAGCTCGCGCGAACTCGCGCCACAAATGATGGACGTCGCGCTCGATTTCGCTGTGTCGTAGCGCTAGCGCGTAACGGCGGTCTCCTCGGAATTTTCGAAGGAACAGTCGAAGGAAGAATCACCGATACTGCACGAGGCAACTCGGGATTCGGCTACGACCCGATTTTCGTTCCTGATGAATTCCAACAAACTTTCGGTGAACTGTCCAAGGAAGTGAAGAATACCATCAGCCATCGCGCCAAAGCGATTCGCGCTCTCGCGGACAGACTTCGGCAGCTTGAGTTTGGCGGCTAAGGTGAAGGAGGCGGCGGCGGTGGAGGAGCAGGAGCAGCTGGCCCCGTTTGGGTAACGCCCCCGGCTGCCCTGATCTGATATCCAACTTTTGTGATACCAACCGATCGAACTTTGTCGAGAACTCCAATCACGTCGCCATACATCGCCATGGGCTGCGCGCTGATTGAGATTTTGATATCCTTGTTTGCCCTGTGAAGCTGGAATAATCGAGGCATTACTTGATCATCCGGCACATATACGTTGTCGAAGAATACCGCGTTTCCTTCCAGCACTTTGATCGAGACGAAGTCCTTGACGCCGCTTGGCGGCGGCCCAACTGCAGCCGGTAAATTGACGCGAATGCCTTTCATGTGAGTCTGGCTCAGACTCACCATCATGAAACTGGCGAGTAGAAAGAACATGATGTCGATCAATGGGATGATCTCGATCCGTGCGTGTTTCTTCGGAACTGGCGAGGATAGTCTCATATCTAGTACGAAGCCCCCGTCATTGTGAAGGTAATGGGAATGTTAACCTTCGAAAGTGTTCCAGGTCTAAATCGCCACTCCCGAAACGCGCTAGTGGCGGCGCCATCCAGGATAGGACTCCCAGTGCTTTGCGAAACGGAACAGCCACTGACGCTGCCGCTACCTGAGTCCACTGTGCAGACGACCACTCCACTGCCGGTGACATGCCGTGAACGCGCCTCGTACGGGTACTGAGGCCGCGGCGCGTATACAGCGAGGGCTTTTGCTCGGGACATCGACATCGGTCCAGGGCTCTTGATTGGTACGAATTTCTGCGCCGTTTGTTGTTGTTTCGGTGGCGGTGTTCTTTCTTCAACAAATTCCGGTTGAATTTCCGGAGGAGGAGGAGGCTCCGGAATAGGAATGTCTTCAGGCGGCGGAGTCGATTCAGGCGGAGCCAGCACCGCTTCCACCACTTGCGGCGGCTGAGGCGGTAAATCCACTGCAGGGGCTTCGTGTCGCTGAGAAACCGCGACAGCAGTCAAGTGGATCCCTAACGCAACTCCAAGTGCCGTCCAGAAATACCACGGCGGGGGTGGCCGGTAAATGAGCGGCCTCGGCGTTTCTTCTAGCGGTTTTGCCATATTAAAATGACTTTGATCCGGGAACGGCCTTGAGCGATTCGCTCTTAATTTCGAAGGAAATCTTGTAATACCCAGCCGCGCGAACAAGGTCCAGCAGATGGGCAACGTTCAGATGGACTGAATCTTTGTCCCCTCGCACGAACACCTTCGCGTCAGGAGCTGATTGATGCGACATTTTCAGACGATTCAGCAATTCCGTGTCGGCGACTTCGTCCTTATCAAAGAAATAATGGCCATCCTTGTCGACCGAAACGCTGACGTATTCGCGTTTTGTCTGGACTTCACCTGAAACACCCGACGGCAGATTCACTTTGATTCCTTTCATGTGAACCTGACTCAGGCTCACCATCATGAAACTGGCGAGCAGAAAGAACATGATGTCGATCAACGGGATGATCTCGATCCGCGCTTTCTTATGTGGAATCGGTGACGCTACGCGCATACGAAATTGCTAGATGGAAGACCTCGTTGCTGATGAGGGCGTGCCACTCTCGATCGCCACGTGTCGCTCTGCGGTGTGGGCTTGGAGCATAACTTCCAGATTGGTGGCTGCCGTTTGCAATTCGAACTCCAAGTTAGACACGCGAGAAGTGAAAAAGTTAAACGGAATCAACGCAAAAATCGCGATACCCAGACCGCACGCCGTGGCAATCAGCGCTTCGGCAATACCGCCAGTGACGGCTTGTACCGCAAGTTCTTCGTTGCCTAGAAAACTGAAGGACCTGATCAGACCAGTAATCGTGCCCAACAGACCCAGCAAAGGCGCGAGCGTTACGAGTGTATCCATGACTACCAGGAAGCGTCCGGCGCGTTTGATCTCGATGCCCGCGGCAACCTGCAGTGCGGCTTCGAGCGAGCTGTGTTGATGGTTCAGACCGTTCCAAAGCATTCGCAGCACAGGGTCGCGGGAACTGCGCGAAAGCCTCGAAGCCTCGGTAGTGTCGCCATTTTCAATTGCGGTGAAAACTTTCTCGATCCGTTTCGGATCGCGCCGGAACCAGCGGCCACCCCACCAAATGCATCGCTCGAGCACAACGGTGAGCGCTACGATCGAAACGATCAGAATCGGCCACATTATCGGACCGCCCTTGTGAAACTTGTCGATCAACCAGTTACCGCCCAAAAAACCGGCAGGCTCTTCCGGACTGGCTGTAGCGGCTGCAGCAGGGCTCGTCGCAGCTGCTGCAGCAGGACTTGTTGCGCCAACTGCTGCTGGACTGGTCACGGCGCCCGGCGCTCCAGGTTGGCCTACTGCTGGAGGTTGTCCCGCTGGAGGTTGTCCTACCGCTCCCGGTTGTCCCGGCGGCGGAACTTGTTGTCCCGGCGGCAGATTTGTGGCAGGCGGCTGCTGCGCGGCGGCTGCCGGATTCGTCGGCGCCTGAGCACCCTGACTCGTACCACCGGTTGCCGGCGGCGCTTGTGCCGGAGGCGGAACTTGCGCTAGCGAAACCAACGCAAACGCGACTGTAGAGAGACAGATAGTAAGTAGTGTTTTCATAGTTGAAGCACGAGTTTGATGACCGGTTTGATTCGGTACGGGTTTTCCGAGGTTTTCCGTTATCGCAGAGGACTGCTTCGAGAGTCCAGCAAAACTTTTCATTTTTTTCTGCGATGCTCCCTTTTTCCTAGGGCACCATTTTTAAATCGAAATATCTACACTGCAAGGACGTAGGCAAGTGTTTCAAATTGTTTGATGCAGACTTTTTCAGCGTGAATCAGTTCGAAATCTTTTGCGCGATCGCGACCGTGTTGCGCAAGCGCGGCCAATCAGCGATCTCTGCTTCCAATTCATCTCCCGCTTGAATCGGGCCCACACCAGCTGGCGTTCCCGTTAGAATCACATCGCCCGGAAAAAGTGTGAGCGATTGACTGACGAATGAAACAATCTGCGCGACTGGATGGATCATTCGGCTCGTGCGCGTGCTCTGCCGCAGCTCGCCGTTCTGCCACAACTTTAGCGGCACGTCGCGCACATCGGCGTCGGCGTACACGAAGGGTCCAATCGGTGTGTAAGAGTCGAACGATTTGCAGCGACCAAATTGTTTTTCCTGTTTTTGCAAATCACGATCGGTGATATCGAGGCCGATTGTGTAACCGAAAACATGATCGAGTGCATCGTCCGCGCTGACATTTTTCGTGCGCGAGCCGATCACCACAGCCAGTTCAGTTTCAAAATGAGTTTGGTGCTTGGGGAACGCGATTTCGATCACGCCTTGATGTGCCAGCAGAGAACTGGGCGCCTTGAACCAAATTAATGGCGCGCCAATTTCAGTGCGTTTCATCTCCGCGATATGATCCGAATAGTTCAGCCCGACCGCGATCAATTTCGATGGCTCAACCGGCACATCGATTTGAAGATTGGCGAGCGGCACTATTTCGCCCGTGGGTTGAACTTGAATCCAGTACGGTTGTGACAGCCGATGCACTTCATCGCCGCGCAATTCACCGTAGAAGAATTCTTCGCCCCATCTAAATCTGCCAAATGTTTTCACAGCTCTAGAGACTACCTGTCATGTTGAGCGAAGCGAAACATCTCTGGACATCGTTTGGTGGTGCTCGTGATGAACGATCAGAGATCCTTCGCTTCGCTCAGGATGACAACCCACTATCATTTCGGAACGACAGCCACAAAATCGCGCACCGATTTTCGCCCTGAAATTGAGAATTCGCTGCCGTCCTCGCGTGCGAACCAGAACGCGCTGGAGGAACCACCGTCAAGGTTCATCGCCCGTCGGATTTTCGAATCCGCAATAATGGGCGTCGTGGCGATGATGTTTGCCAACTCGGCAAGTGAAACGTCCGAGCAAACGCCGAGAAATGCGCAATCGTTCGTGGCAATTCCGGCAAAGGTTCGCCGGGCAAGCTGTGAATCATTCAACCCCCGAATACGATTGTTGCCCTCGACGAGAAATGGTCCGGATTGAACTGCTGCGACGATTTTTTTTGCGCCAGAAAATTCACTTACGCGAATGACATCAATGCCTCGGTCCGACTGCAGCAGGATTCCCGTAATCAGACGCGCCCGGCGTAACGGCGAAAAAGTTGTACCGTCGGCAACTCGCAAGCCGATCGGCTTGAATTCGGTGTCGAAATAACCGCCGTTCACAGCGCACACGAATTTTTCTCGCTTCATCATCGCGCCCAGGCTTTGGCCGTCAGGATTATCGATGACACGCAACGTAGTCGATTTAGCGGAGAAAACGGCAAGATCGATAGTCACGCGTTGACCGGCAGCAGCGCCTTCCACAATGACATGTCGATGCTCAATGCGTCCGCGGCCAGATTCCGACTCGGCTGAGGAGATTTTCCACTCTGCGTGCGCGGAGGCTGTTATCGCGAGAAGAAGGAGAACAGCCCAGGCAAGTTTCCCTGTCATGTCGAGCGAAGCCGAGACGTCCCTTGAACCTGTCTCTGGGTTTCGCAACGGGATTCCTCGACTTCGCTCGGAATGACGGTCGATAGATCGGGCCTAAGCTTTTCCCGAATATTTAGTGAAGAGCGCTTGGAATGCCGGATCGTTTCGAAGCGGGTCCCATGCCGGATTAACTTTCAGCGTCTGCAACGTTACTTCGCTCGGCCGACTCAACAGTCCGTCCAGCAATTCGATTGCGCGAGCGTTGTCACCAAGGATCGCATAAACCTGCGCCACCTGCTCCGTGATCTGCGGACCTTCGAATGCATCTTTGCTTTCCGGCCGCAAATCCATCGCTCGTTGCGCTTCTGCGATAGCAGCGTCCTTTTCGCCAAGCCAGGCCAGCAGTTTCCCCAGTTGAACGTGTAAATCTGCATCGTCCGGTTTTTGCTTCACCTGCTGTTCAAGAATGTCTTTCGCTTTGAGCAAGGCCGTTCGCGCCGCTGCGTCATCGCCCAAACCTTTTTGAGCAATCCCGATGGCGAAATATTTCATGGCCAGCGAACCCGGAACAGTCACGAATGAATCGTCGGGAAACCTTTGACCCAACTGCAAAAGCTCTTGGTATTTGCGTTGCAACAGTAGAAGATTGGCATGGTCACCGAGCATCTTGAGTCGCTCTTCGTCGCTAATCGCAAATGATTTTCCTTTCTCCACGGCTCGCTCATACACGCTGAAATCGCCTTTCTCGGCGATGGCAAGTTTGACCTTGATTTCCCAGAGTCCGATCGCTTGAGGATTAATCTGGAGCGCGCGATCGACCGTTCTGTTAGCGGCGTCGAAGTTTCGCAGCATCTGATAATTGAAAGCGAGATTTTGCAGCGGCCAGGTGTCTTTTGGATTCAAACTGGCTGACTTCTCAAGATTTGCAGTAGATTCCGCCCATTTTCCCTGGCGGCGCTGGATAGCGCCGATAGCGAGATACACTTCCGATTCGTTAGGCAATCCGCGCTGCGCGATCTCAAATTCCTTTAACGCCGCGTCATAGTTGTTATCGCCATAGTAGTACGAGAACCCGAGTGCGAGGTGAGCTTCCGGCAAATCAGGTTGGAGTTGCAGAGCCCGCTCGGCCAAGCTGCGCGCTTTTTCGCGGTGTTCCGGTGTCGCCTCGTGTGTGCGCAGCATCCAACTTTCCAATTGTGAATAGCGCGCGAGAGCCAGAGCGAAGTTTGGGTCCAAGTCGATGGCGCGTTGATAAAGCTGCTCGCTTTGTTTCAGTTTTGCTGAGTCCTCAAAAGCACAGGAAAGATCATGCGCCTGCACGAAAGCCAGATAAGCCTCGCCATTTTCGGTTGGCTTCCGCGTCATCTGCGATTTCTCCGCTGGAGAGAGCTTTGCCTGTAGCGCATTTGCAATTTCGGCCGCGAGATCGCTCTGGATTGCGAAAACGTCGGTCACATCGCGGTCGTAATCGTTGGCCCAGACGTGCTCGTCAGTGTTGGCATCGATTAATTGCACGTTCACGCGCACCCGGTTCCCCGACCGGCGCACGCTCCCCTCAAGAATATTGGAAACTCCAAGCGCCTTGCCGATTTCACGAAGGTTCGTCGGCCGGCCTCTATATTGCATCACCGATGTGCGCGAAATCACCCTGAGATCGCTTATCTTCGACAAATTGGTAAGCACGTCATCCTGCACGCCGTCGGCGAAATAGGCGTTTTCTTTTTCGTCGCTCAGATTTTCGAATGGCAGGACGGCTATTGATTTATCGACCTTGTGCGCAGCCACTCGAGGCAAGAGAAAAAAGCCTGTGGCCGCGGAAATAACAACGCCAGTGGCGATCAGCATAATTATGTTCCGCCGGCGGCGGGTCGTAGGCACGGTAGTCTGGGGCGTCGTCTGAATACCTTGCGCCGTGATGTCGAACGCCCACGCAAGAATCATGGCAATGGGAAAACCCACGAGCAGCAACAGAATCACCAGGCGCAGCGACCAGTTTGGCAGTTCCCATGCTGGAAACGTAGCTGAAGCCAATTGGATAATGCCGCCTGCAGCAATGATGTAGGCCGCCGCGACGCGATAAACTTTGCGCCGTTTTACTTCCTCGAAGAACCCGGTCATAAGGAGAGTTTTGATTGGGAACTATACTGCAGCCGTGAGTATAGACACAAATTGACGCCCGACATTCATTTTACCGCGTCGATTGCGCCGTACAAAGGGTGAACGGCTCGTCACCTGCAATTCATCGACAACTCGACACCAGGTGTTTGCGGGATGTCGACCAAGGCCTGAAAGCGCGCATCAGATCGCAGCGGATCCCAAATCGGATCAAGTTTCAGTGAAGAGACCGTGACTCCGGCTGGAGTAATCAACGAGCGTTCAAGAAGCTCGAGAGCCGCGTCGTTTTCGCCCGTCCAAGCGTAAATTTGTGCCAGCATGAGCGTCATCTTTGGCCCATCCAATGCGTCCTGAGATTCGGGAAGCAGCGTGACGGCGCGTTTGCCTTCGGCGATTGCGGCATCTTTTTCACCCAGACCCGCAAGTACCATCCCCAGCACGATGTGACGCGACGCATCATCAGAGCCTTGCTGTATCGCCTTTTCCAGAATCGAACGAGCGCGTTGAAACGCCGAACGCGCATGCTCCTTATCATTCACGAAAGTGTAAAGAGCGCCCTCAAGATACTCTTTCGGTTTGTCATCGCTGCGAACGTCGGCGGGCAATCGTTTTAGAATGGCCACAGCGTCGTGAAATTTCCGTTGCAGCATCAAGAGATACGCCCGGCCGATCGTACCTTCCGCATCAGAATTAGCGCCTGGCTGGATTTGCGCCAACTGTTTGTCGATCTCGGACAGGTCGCCTTTCAAATCCACGGCCAGCATCGCCTTGCCTGTACGGGCGCTAACTGAGTTCGGTGCAACTTCGATCGCGCGATCGAAAAGTTTGTTCGCATGTTCGAAGTCATCAGCGGCGCGATAATTGTCAGCGAGATTCATGAGAAGAAATGCATCCCTTGGACTCAGGGAAGCGGCTTTCTCCATGTTCGCAGT
>JBARMF010000466.1:0-5515 GCA_049802315.1 Candidatus Udaeobacter sp. | reverse complement strand
AAGCGGTGCTGGCGTAGGGGAGCGGTCGCCGCGGCGACCTGGCGACTCCGAAAGTTTTCGCCATCGCAAACTTGGAATGAACATTGGCGCGAGAAAGTTGTGGCTCGATTGCCGTGTGGCTTTGGGCCCG
The DNA here is from genome assembly GCA_049802315.1 of Candidatus Udaeobacter sp. Lineage (GTDB taxonomy): Bacteria > Verrucomicrobiota > Verrucomicrobiia > Chthoniobacterales > UBA10450 > Udaeobacter. The sequence continues at coordinate 5,385 of JBARMF010000466.1, read as the reverse complement.
AACGATTTCCCTGGTTTGTATCTTCTGTTAGACGCGAAAAGGCCAGCTTGCGTGTATTCTTGATCTCACCGAAATCTCGTCTCGGCGAGGGCGCACAGACCAGCACGCGAGGCGCGTGCGCTCTCCGGATTGACGCGAACGCATGAGTCGCGGATTTTTTGCTCGATGGCCGTACGCAATTGCAAGACCAAATTGTTTGCAGTCTCTTGCTCGCTTTGATCATCATCGTCTTGATACAGGTCGCAGGCACATGAATCGGCTTCCCGTTTTCGCTACAGCGTTTCTTGTCCTCTCCACGGTGGCGTTTTTTGGCGCCCCAGGACCGACAACTGCGAATTCTTCAGCGGCCGCTCCTTCACCGTCGCCGCAACTTCCGACGAAGGATAAAATCGTCGTATATTCGGGCGCGGCGATAATCGACGGCACTGGCGGCCGACTTCGGCCTGACATGGCCATCGTCGTACGCGGCGAACGCATCGAAGCTGTCGTGCCTGCGGCTCAGTTGGAAGTTCCGACCGGCGCGGAGATCGTCAACGTCAAGGATCAATACGCGTTGCCCGGCTTCATCAATTCGCATGAGCATTTGGCAACGCCACCGAACCGGAAGTTTGCCGAAGCGATGATGCGCCGCGATCTCTTCTCCGGAATCACAGCGGTGCGCTGTATGGGTGACGACTTGCGCGCGCTCGCCGATCTCGCACGCGCGTCGCGCGTCCTGGAAATTGCCGGACCAGATCTTTACTACGCGGCCCTGTTCGCCGGACGTGATTTCATGAATGATCCGCGGATAGTTGCCTGCTGTCAGGGCGCTAAAGTCGGAGAGACTCCGTGGATACATGCGATCGACCGAAACACGGACCTGGCCAACGCAGTGACGCTGGCCAAAGGAACCGGCGCAATCGCGATTAAGATTTACGCCAACCTGTCGGCTGAGTTAGTAGCGAAAATCGTTGCCGAAGCGCACCGGCAGGGTATGCAAGCTTGGGCGCATAGCATGGTCTTTCCGGCGACGCCGCGTGAAGTGATCGACGCAAAACCAGACTCCGTCTCGCACATCGGCTACTTTGGATTTCAAGCCATGGAAAAGCGTCCGCAGAAATATCAGGAGCGCGAAAAGTTCCCGATCGATCCTGCGCCTTTCGCCAATGGCGACAACAAAATCATGTCGTCGCTCTTTAGCGCGATGAAAGAGCGAAAGATCATCCTCGACGCCACCAATTACGTTTACGAAACAATCGAGCAAATGCGAGCACGCGATCCGCAAAACGCGCCGCCACCACCGTTCTGTTCGTCGAAACTGGCCGAGTTGCTGACCGCGCAAGCTTACAAAGATGGCGTCCTAATTTCAGCCGGGACCGACAGTTTCGCGCCGTGGCAGGAACCGTACTCAGCCTTGCAGGGCGAGATCGAAATTTTGGTTCGCAAAGTCGGCCTGACTCCGATGGACGCCATTCGTTCGGCCACGCTCATTAGCGCGATGAGCATGGGGCAACAAAGCGAGATGGGTACGTTGGAGCCCGGTAAGTTGGCCAACATTGTTTTCCTGTCGGCGAACCCACTCCAGGACATCGGCGCGGTTCGACAGGTTGTGCTCACAGTCAAACGCGGCGCTCAGTACCCAAGAAAGAATTACACTCCAGTCACTAAAGCGGAAGTCGAAGGTCAATTGTGACCAAGCAGAAATTGACGGCCGCGCTTGCGACATGCGAGCATTGCTGCACGGAATAGATGCAAACGAAACTCACGCCAGCATTTCGCAAAGCGGCTGCGACTGCTCAGCCCGGTGCGAAGACGTTGCCGCAGCGTTATTTTGTTTCACCGGAGATTTTTGCTGAAGAGTTGCAGAAGATCTTCGCGGCTAATTGGGTATTGGTAGGCCATCAAAGCCAACTTGCCGACCCTGGGGACTATTTCCTTGCGGAAGTAGCCGGCGAAAGCTTGATCGTCACGAAAGATCAACGGTCGACGATTCGCGCGTTTTACAACGTTTGCCGTCACCGCGGGGCGCGACTTTGTGAAGAGCATAATGGACACGCGGCAACGATTCAGTGCCCCTATCACGCATGGACGTACGCGCTGGATGGGCGATTGCTTGGCGCGCCCCACATGGATGAGACGCCGGGATTTAACAAGACTGAATATCCATTGAAGCCGGCGCGGATCGGTCTTTGGGAAGGTTTTATTTTCCTGAATCCAGGAGATGCCTCTGCTTCCCTGGAGAAATGGTTTGAACCGCTCGGCGGAAAGTTTTCGCAATGGAACCTGGCAGGGTTGCGCTCGGCAAAACGCATCGAGTACGACGTCAAAGCCAATTGGAAGTTAATGTTTCAAAACTATTCTGAGTGTTACCACTGCCTGGGCGTGCATCCAGAGTTGTCGAAAATTTCACCGTACGATTCCGCAGAGAATGATTTGATAGAAGGACCGTTTTTAGGTGGATTCATGCGGATCGCCAGCGACAAAAGCCTGACGATGAGCGGCAATGCCTGCGCCTTACCCGTGGGCAATTTCGGCGACGAAGATTTCCGCTTCGTTTTCTATTATTCCATTTTTCCGAACATGCTGCTGAGTCTGCATCCGGATTACGTGATGGTGCATCAACTTGAACCGCAGTCGCCGGAACGAACACTGATCTTCTGTGATTGGTTTTTTAATCCCGAAGCATTCAAGCGCAGCGATTTTGATCCGGAAGACGCCGTTAACTTTTGGGACATGGTCAACAAGCAAGACTGGCACGTGTGCGAACTGAGCCAACGAGGTATTTCCTCGCGCGCTTATGAGCCCGGGCCGTATTCGGCGCGCGAAAGTATCCCGGCAGCATGGGATCAATATTACTTGCGAGCCACGCGCTGAGTTTCGGCCACGCTTACAAAACGAACTCTTTTGTCATTCTGAGTGAAGCGAAGAATCTCTGCTCTCGTTCCAGAGCTTCGCTCAACATAACAGGCTGAACTGACTCTCAGTTTTGCTTATCGTTTGTCTAATCTGCGTAAATCTGCGAAATCTGTGGATCACTTGCAGCTATGCCGCCGCTGACGTACGCCAATTATCTCGATCTCGAGAAACTGCTCACGCTTCAGAACCCGCGCTCAACCCCCGCGGAGCACGACGAGATGCTGTTCATCATCATTCATCAAACCTACGAACTGTGGTTCAAGCAGTTGCTCCATGAGTTTGAAAAGATCGAACGCGACTTTTCCGCAGGCGATCTCTTCGGCGCGATTCATTCGTTCAAACGCACGCGCACAATCATGAAGACGCTCGTCGGTCAAATCGACATCCTCGAAACCATGACGCCGTCGTCGTTCTCGAGTTTTCGAGACCGGCTGGAAACGGCCTCGGGATTTCAATCGGTCCAGTTTCGCGAATTAGAGTTTCTCCTTGGCTATAAACGTCCCGTCGCACTCGCACATGTGAAACCGGATTTTCCGGGCGCAGATCGGCTGAAAAAGCGGGTCGGCGAACGAACGGTGGTGGATCATTTCTATGATTTTCTGGAAAAACGGGGAGCACAGATTCCCGCCGAATTAAAGAATCGCGATGTGACACAACCGAATGGACCAAACGAACAAGTGCAGAACGAGGTTCTGCGCCTGTACAAGAATTCGCCCGAATGCTCGATCCTGTTCGAACTGATGACCGATTTTGACGAAGGACTGCAGGAGTGGCGTTATCGGCACTTGAAACTCGTGGAGCGCACCATCGGCGCGAAGAAGGGCACAGGCGGATCGCCTGGTGTCCCGTTTTTAAAGGAATCGCTATTCAGGCCGATCTTTCACGATCTCTGGGCAATCCGGCACGCATTGTAACGCTGCCGTGCCGTTGAAGCGTTAAACAAGGAACGACGGCTTGGGTAGCCGTCGACCCATGACGGCTGGGAAGCCGTCACTCCTTGAACCGGAATCATCCTGAACCTCGAATGCGCTGATTGGCACGGTAACGTATCACGATTTGATTCCGAGGAATTCGCGTACCGTCCCGGAAAACAGTTGCGCTTTTTCTTTTTCGCCGAGCTTCATGGAGTTGATGAGTTTTCCCGGATGCGTTTCGCCTAACGAGAAGGGGTAATCGGAACCGAATGCGATGCGTTCGGCGCCGAATAATTTGAGGAGCAAACTCAGCGCGTCAGCGTCGTGGACAAGCGAATCTACGTAAAATCGGGCCGGCATGCCGTCATGCGCGAGATAGCGACGTGGACTGGTGGTATTTTCCGGCACCACCACATCAGGGCGCACATGAAATGCGTGATCGACGCGTCCGATGGTAAATGGAAACGCGCCGCCGCCGTGCGCAAACGCCACGCGCAGTTTCGGAAATCTCTCGAAAACGCCTCCAAAAATCATGGAACAAATCGCGAGAGACGTTTCTGCCGGCATGCCAACCAGCCACGGCAGCCAGTATTTCGGCATGCGCTCGCTGCCCAGCATGTCCCACGGATGAACAAAGAGCGCGGCATTGAGTTCTTCGGCGGCGCTCCAGATCGGCTGAAGCGCTGCGTTGTCGAGATTCAGAGTATCTACGCGTCCAAAATGCGGATTTGCGTCCACGTGCGTTCCAATCTGCGCGCCGCGCAACCCGAGTTCTCGGACGCAACGTTCCAGTTCGCCTGCCGCGATGTCGGGGTCCTGTATTGGAATGGTTCCAAGACCGGTGAAGCGCGTCGGATGATCACGAACCACTTCGGCGATGTGGTCGTTTAGCCGCCGGGAAAGATCGAGCGCATCAGTTGGTTTTGCCCAATAGCTGAACATCACCGGAACTGTGGAAAGGACTTGCATCGAGATCCCTCCCCCATCCATCTCTTCAATTCGGCGCGTTGGCTCCCATACGTTATCGGTGATTTCGCGAAACAGCCGCTCGCCAAGCATGATTCGCGCGCAGCAGGGCTTGTAATGATCGAGTCGCACAAAACCGTCGTAGCCGTATTTCGCATCGAGATCCGGCCAGTCGCGCGGCAAAATATGGGTGTGCAGATCGATCTTCACGGGCTGGAATTGTAGGGCGTTTCTGTGAAACGCCAATGTCGAAACGCGCCTGACTCAGACGCCCTGAGAGGAACGCTTCACAGCGCCTCTACGGGCTGCGCTTTTTCCACTTTTTTGCCGCACTCCTTGCAGGTCCGGCGCGCATCGTCGCTCCAGAATTCGAGCATTGCCTTGCTAAAATGGTCGACGATGTCTTTGCAATCGAAGTTGATGTCTTCCACCAGTGCGCCACAATTTTCACAGTAAAAAATTACATGCTCCTTTTCACCCGGAGGACGGCGTCGCTCTACAACCAACCCGATCGTGTGTGGCGGGCGTTGGGGCGAGTGCGGCACATTCGGCGGAATGAAAAACGTTTCGCCCTCGCGGACAATGTGATCAACGATGCGATCGCCTTCGC
>JBARMF010000465.1:0-5045 GCA_049802315.1 Candidatus Udaeobacter sp. | reverse complement strand
GTCTTCGCACCTTCCTGCGGAAGAGTCTCATCGTGGAATTCGCGCGCCGTTTTAGGGTCGAGCGAAAGATTGAATTGATCTTCCCAGCGGAATTCGAATCGCGCTTTTGAAATCGCGTTGTCGCGGTATTGCGCGCCGGGATGTCCTTTGGCCAGGTCGGCGGCGTGCGCGGCGATCTTGTACGCGATAACGCCATCTTTAACGTCTTTCTTGTTAGGCAAACCGAGATGTTCTTTCGGCGTGACGTAACAAAGCATGGCGCAGCCGTACCAACCGATCATTGCCGCGCCGATCGCGCTGGTGATGTGATCGTAGCCGGGCGCGATATCGGTGGTGAGCGGGCCGAGCGTGTAGAACGGTGCTTCGTCGCACCACTCGAGTTGTTTCTCCATGTTCTCCTTGATCATGTGCATGGGGATGTGACCCGGGCCTTCGTTCATCACCTGCACGTGCTGCGCCCACGCGCGCTTCGTGAGCTCGCCTTGCGTATAAAGTTCGGCAAACTGCGCTTCGTCGTTCGCGTCCGCGATTGAGCCTGGCCGGAGACCGTCGCCGATTGAAAAGCTGATGTCGTACGCAGCCATGATCTCGCAGATGTCATCCCAACGTGTGTAGAGAAAACTTTCCTGATGATGCGCGAGGCACCACTTGGCCATGATGCTCCCTCCTCTGGAAACAATCCCGGTCGCGCGTTTAACCGTAAGAGGGATGAAGCGTAAAAGGACTCCGGCGTGGACGGTGAAGTAATCGACCCCCTGCTCCGCCTGTTCGATGAGGGTGTCGCGATAAATCTCCCATGTCAGTTCTTCCGCGCGGCCGCCGACTTTCTCGAGCGCCTGATAAATAGGCACAGTGCCAATCGGCACAGGCGAGTTGCGAATGATCCATTCGCGCGTGGCGTGAATGTTTTTGCCCGTGGAAAGGTCCATCACAGTGTCGGCGCCCCATTTCGTGGCCCAACGCATTTTCTCTACTTCTTCTTCGATTGACGACGCCACGGCGCTGTTGCCGATGTTCGCGTTGATCTTTACCAGGAAATTACGGCCGATGATCATCGGCTCGGATTCGGGATGATTGATGTTTGCGGGAATGATGGCGCGACCGCGCGCGACTTCGGAGCGGACGAATTCGGGAGTGATCGGATTGCTGATCGCTGATTGCTGATTGCCGATTGGTTCGGAGCCGGCATGCCGAAAGTGCAGATCGTTGCGCTGGCAGCCGTTGGGCGAGGCGCCGAACGGTGCGGGCGAGGCGCCCGCGCTCCCCAGCATTTCGCGACCCAGATTCTCGCGGATGGCGATGAATTCCATTTCGGGCGTGATGATGCCCTGGCGCGCGTAATACAATTGCGTAACCGGCTTGCCGGGCTTCGCCCGCAGAGGTCGGCGCGCGCCGAAGTTTGAGGTTTGAGGTTTGAGGTTCGAAGTTTGACTGGAGCTTGGATCTGGGGATTTGGAGCTTCCATTGCGGCTCTGCGCATGCTTGGCATGCATTTGTGAGAGATACCCATCGTCCAGTGGCGTTATCGCGCGACCCGCAATGGTTTCTACATCTCCGCGCTCGCGAATGCATTTTGCGCGTAAGGGCGGAAGCCCTTGTCTTACATCGCCGTGAAAATCCAGATCGCCCCATGGGCCGCTTGTGTCATACACGCGCACGGGCTCGTTCACTTCGATTTCACCGGACATCGTCTTTGTCGAGGCGAGCGAGATTTCCCGAGACGGAACACGAATTTCACGATGGATTTCGCCGCTTATGTAAATCTTTCTTGAATTTGGAAGAAACGTCTCAGCTGCCTTCGATTCTTCGATTCCGTTGTTCGTATTCATAGGCGCACAGAAATATCGAGAGATCCTTCGACTTCGCTCAGGATGACAGAAGACGGCACCCTAATGTCAGATTCGTGTCCATTGAAACTCGCTCAACTCCAGCTTCGCTCGCTGCTACCCTCGCAGCTTTACCTTCTATGTCGCTCATCCCGGTCGCTCCATTCGTGGTTAAAATTTGAAAGCCATGCGCAGAAAATCGCATGGCTGAAATTGCCAGTCCGGCACCGGACCCTCGCTCCCTTCGGCGGCATTACCCGCATCAGGTTCAAGGGGTCGTCCAATCGGACCTCTCAGCCATTGCGGCTCCCCCGCTGTGTTGAATTGAGAATAAGGCTGGACCCTACGAAGTCAACGACACGCAGAATTGCAGGCTGTTCGTTAGCGACTTACAAACTTGGTATGAAATTACGACTCGGCGGTTGATTCGTTCCCGAAGCGCCGTAAGCCGTCAGGCTGCTATTGGCCTGCTGCCGGCTTTACGTTGGTGTGAAAAATGGCCATCCATTTCCCATTCTCCTGTTTCCACACGGTGCCGGCATTGTAGATACCAGACATATCTTTGCCGTCGTAGGTGCCTTCGAGCTTCACCTTGTACGTCGCGACGACGACATCTTTTTCATCGGAGAACATGTCAAAGCCAGTGATCTCAAACGACTTCATGTCCCACTTCTTCATGCCGTCCAATTCCTGCTGCATATTCAAAATACCGTCATCGTAAACGCCACGGAAATCCTTATCGACGACTTTTTTGAAGTCCGCTTCGTTCTTGTCCTTGAAAACCTGCCAGGCGGTTTTTTCCTTTCCTTCCATCGTGGCCTTGTCCGGCGGCGCGGCATTTGAAACGGCGATTGTGGCGAGTAAAGCTGTTATTAAGTAAGTGATTTGTTTCTTCATAGTTAGGTTGAGAATCATTGTGCCATGCTCAGGCAGAGGTCAAGGCAGATCCGTGCTTGTCGAAATGCGCGCGCATCAGTGCGACAAAGCACGCCTGCCACGAGTGGAATCTATGGAACAATGGGAGCGGATTCGAGAGATGCTGTTGGCGCAGGAGTTGAAGTCTGCGGGTGCGTCTGCGGCTGTGAGAGCAAGGCGGATCGACCGACCAACTGGAGTAAGCTCGCATCTGCTTCTTTCACACTTCCTTCCTGCACGACCGGTTCAACCGGCGCCGACTTCGTCTGACGACGATAATCAGCAACGATCATTGGCGGCTGTTTCTTGATCGGCAGCGCCTGATAATTTTCGATTCCTGTCGCGATCGCGGCCGCCAGCTTCGCGCGCCAATCTTTGTTCGAAATCAATTTGCTTTCGCCACGCTCCGTCAAAAACCCGCCTTCGATCAGCACCGCCGGCACCTTCGTCAGGCGTAGCACAGCGAACCGAGCCCGTTTGATACCGCGGTCGTATTCGGGGATATGCCCAAGAAGCGAATGATAAATGCAAGCCGACAGGGCGGTGCTTTGTGCGTCGACCGTGCTGCCTGGTTGCATGTTGTAAGCTTTCGATGAGATGGCGCTGTCGGAAGTAGACGGCGCACCACGCGGCGTAAACGAAAAAATCTCAAACCCGGTGGCGTTCGGATCGTCACCGCTGCCGTTGAAATGGATGCTGACAAAAATGGAATTGCGCGCTGAGTTAGCGATCTGCGCTCGCACTTCCAACGGCACAAAATAATCGCCTTCGCGAGTCAGGACCACCCGGAATCCTTTCGCCTGCAGAATCGGGCGAAGCTTTCGCACCACATCCAGGGCAAAATCTTTTTCCGCACCGAAACGGCTCATCTGCCCTTTGTCGTACCCGCCGTGCCCGGGATCCAGAACGACGGTCTGAACCTTGCCTACGTCCGGGACTCGGTGTGGCCGCAGGAGCGGCTCAATCGTTTTCGCCAGGTCAGTCCGCGTCACCAGAGATTTTCCATTCTGTTCAATCACCGGGAAGCACAACCAACTTCTAGCGCCGTTGATGATGGCTTCCCTGCTGCCGCTGACAAATTCCAGCGGGTGATCAGCTGTCTCTTTTTGTATTTTCGACCCCGACGGAACGACCTCCGCGGGCAATTCGTAAAATTTGGAAATATTGTCGACGCTCAGATAATCGTGGCCATTTACTTTGATTACCTGCCACTCGGCAGCAGCAATGGCGATTGCGGGCCCGAGAGCCAGGGAAGCGAAGCCAAACGCAAGAATCGGCCAACGCTTCATTGGGAGGGACATGTCTGCGCTATCGTATCAAAAACCCAACTGATCTCAAGGAGTGAGGGCTTCCCAGCCCTCATGTAAATTTCGACGGCTGCCCAAGCCGTCGTTCCTTGTTCATGCAAAGTCCAGATTGACTTGCGGATTTTTCGCGCTAAACACCGGAAATGTTTTTTCCCAATCGGCGCGCCACCTACGGTCCGGTCGCATTATTGGTCGCGGTAACTCTGACGCCGCTCGCGATGGACGCATCTCCGCAGAGCAAAAAATTTCCGAAATGTTGCGTCTGGCGCGTGACCAACGCGAAGGCGCCATTTTATCTGGTGGGCTCAATTCACGCGCTGAGCAAAAAAGATTATCCACTGCCCAAGCCATACGACATTGCGCTGAAAGACAGCTTCCGTTTCCTCTTTGAATTCGATCCGAACCTGCACGCAGAATTTCAAAAGAAGTTTGAGGCCGCTGCCAGGTATCCTCGGGGACAAGACATGCGTTCGAAGGTTAGCCCGGAGTTGCTGGCGTGGGTTCGCAAAAACATGTTTACCGTGATACCCGGTGCTCGCGGCGCAGATGGTGAGCAACTTGCGAGCTTCGACAGCCAACTTCGTTACAAGCCCTGGTGGATTGCTCAGCATCTGGCCGCACCCGCATCGTACAGCAAAGCATCCGCTTCCCATGGATTGGATAATTATTTTGTGGATCACGCCATCAAATTGGGAAGGGAGATCGGCGGGCTAGAGTCGGTAAATGAACATGTAGCGGTGATGGGTGGGTTATCCGATCGAGACAGCGAGTTTTTGCTGCAGGACGCGCTTAGTCAGCCTGACAATGCCGACAAGGAGTCCGGAAGGATGTACAAAGCGTGGCGGAAGGGCGACACCAACGCACTGTGGGCAGGCGACACGAACTTGCGAACAAAAGCGCCCAAGATTGCGGCGCGTTTCGTCGATGATCGCAACGTGAAATGGATTCCGCGGATCGAGGCGGAACTGAAAACCGGCAAGCCCACCGCAGTTGTCGC
>JBARMF010000464.1:0-10584 GCA_049802315.1 Candidatus Udaeobacter sp. | reverse complement strand
TTTGATTCGCTCGCCTCCCGCTCGGTAAGCCTCCGGCCTGCCCGTCCATGTCGCGGCTTCCCCAGCCGCTCCATTCTCGACTTCGCTCGGGATGACCAGCCAATCATGGTCATATGAGCGCTTCCTCGAGTCTTTCTGCCAATTGCGGCGCCTGGTCTCTGAAGGCGCGTTCGCCTGAAATTTTTTCCTGTAATTTCATCAAGCCGGCGAGCAACGCTTCCGGACGCGGCGGGCAGCCAGAGATGTAAACGTCCACCGGCAAGAGCTGATCGATGCCCTGCAGCACAGCGTAGGAGCGATACATTCCACCGGTGGATGCGCACGCGCCCATTGCGATCACCCATTTTGGCTCCGGCATTTGCTCATAAATTCTTTTCACCGCCAACGCCATCTTGTACGTGACGGTGCCTGCGACGATCATCACGTCACATTGACGCGGCGAGAAGCGCATCACTTCGGCGCCGAACCGCGAAATATCGAATCGCGACGCAGCCGTGGCCATCAACTCGATGGCGCAACAGGCCAATCCCATCGGCATCGGCCAAAGCGAATTCTTCCGGACCCAATTCAGCGCCGCATCGAAACGGGTGAAGATCACGTTCCCTTCGATCTTCGAATCGTAGGCCGTTGCGTGTGTTTCTGACATACGAGACGGTAAAATACCAGTTAGGACACGCAACTCTCGTTGTGGATAGAGTTCTCGCTCAGTTAGGCGGTGCTGATTGCGACGTGCCGTTCTCAATAGTATAGAAGCGCTCTTCCTAATGAATATAGATACTGCAAAATCTCACCGTCATCTTGTCGCGCCGCATGGCGGCGAACTGGTGGACCTTAATCTCGACGAGAAGAACTCCGCCGAACTCAAAGCGCGCTCCAAAGATTTTCCCTCCTGGGACCTGACCAGCCGGCAGATTCGCGATCTCGAGCTTCTCCTGAGTGGCGGCTTCTCACCACTGCGCGGTTTCATGAATCGCGACCAATACGAGCGCGTCTGCCATGAGATGAGATTGAGCAATGGCTTGGTTTGGCCAATCCCGATTACGCTCGATGTACCGGAAGCGTTCGCGAAATCGTTGAAACCCGGGAGTAGCAAGGTCGCCCTGAGGGACTCGGAGGGCGTGATGCTTGCGGTATTAAATGTGGAAGATGTGTGGGAGCCGGATCGCAAGGCCGAAGCGCAAAGTGTTTTTGGAACAACTAGTACACTGCATCCCGGTGTCGATTATCTTCTGAACAAGGGACATGGCTGGTACGTGGGTGGACGCGTGGAAGGTTTGCAACTGCCGACGCATTACGATTTCCGGAGTCTTCGGCTTACACCATCGGAACTGCGCGCGGAGTTCGTCCAGCTGGGGTGGCGCAAGATCATCGGGTTCCAGACGCGTAATCCGATGCATCGCGCGCATGTGGAATTGACTTTTCGCGCGGCGAGCCAGGTCGAGGCAAGCCTTCTGATTCATCCGTCTGTTGGCATGACCCGGCCTGGTGATGTGGACTACTTCACGCGCGTTCGTTGTTATCAGTTGCTTGTGTCCAAATATCCCCGCGGCACTGCCAAGCTCGCTTTATTGCCGTTAGCGATGCGGATGGGCGGACCGCGGGAAGCGCTTTGGCACGCAATCATTCGAAAGAATCACGGCTGCTCGCATTTCATCGTCGGCCGCGATCATGCGGGACCAGGCAACGATGCCGATGGCAAACCGTTTTACGGACCGTACGAAGCGCAGGAGTTGTTCCGCAAACATGAAGCGGAGATCGGCGTCGAGATGGTGCCGTTCCAAATGATGGTCTATGTGGAAGATCGTGATAAATATTTTCCCGAAGACGAAGTGCCGTCCGGGTCGCGCGTGCTCAATCTTTCGGGCACACAATTGCGGCGACGCTTAAACGACGGCCGGGAGATTCCGCCATGGTTCACCTTTCCCGAAATCGCGCAAGAACTGCGGCGTACCTTTGCACCGCGGCACAAGCAAGGAATGACGGTATTTTTCACCGGTCTTTCCGGAGCAGGTAAATCGACGATCGCCAATGTGCTCATGATTAAGCTGCTGGAGATGGGCGGCCGGCCGGTGACACTGCTCGACGGCGATCTCGTGCGGAAACACCTCTCTTCAGAACTCGGTTTTTCGAAGGAACACCGCGACATCAATATTCGGCGCATTGGCTACGTTGCCTCCGAAATCACCAAGAACGGCGGCATCGCCATTTGCGCACCAATTGCGCCCTACGATTCTACGCGGAAGGACGTGCGGGCGATGATTGAGCCATTTGGCTGCTTTATCCTGGTGCACCTTTCCACGTCGGTAGAAGTTTGCGAGCAGCGCGATCGAAAAGGCCTCTACGCGAAGGCCCGTGCGGGAACTTTGAAGGAATTTACTGGAATATCCGATCCATACGAAGAGCCGACCGACGCCGAAGTCACAGTTGACACAGCAGAGCTGTCACCGGAGGAGGCAGCTCAAGAGATTATTTTGCATTTGGAACGGGAAGGCTTCGTCGGAATTAATGGCGCGTCTGATTCAACCGCTGCCTAATTGGAAACGCCTTAATTTGCGCCGCCTTCGGAGCGCGTGCCATCTTGCCTGACGAACAACTTTTTGATCTTACGACTCGCGCCGTCGAGATGAACGATGCGGCGGCGGTCGCCCAGCTAATATGCGAGCTCGGGTATGAAACAACGACATCGGAGATGCAGATGCGCCTGGAGCGGATCGCTACCGATGAGCGGCTTGGCACATTTGTGGCAGTGTGTGATGGCAAAGTGTGCGGGATGATCGCTACACTGACTTATCCAAGCATCGAGCATAACGATTTCTCCGGGCGAATTGTTGCCCTGGTGATAAAGAGTACGATGCGTCGCCGCGGAATTGGCTGCGCGCTGATTACACGTGCAGAGAAAGATTTCGCCCGAAGAGGAATCAGGCGCGTCGCTTTGAACACACAGCTAGTCCGGGAAGATGCCCACAAGTTTTACGAATCGCTCGGTTACGAGCGAAACGGATGGCGGTTTGTGAAACAACTTTCGGTGCACGATTGATCGCACTCGACATGGCGAGGTTGAGCGTTCTTGCCGTCGCAGCAGTTGCTGTCATTGCAATTCCAGAGTCGCAGGCTGTCGACACTTCAAATAACGCAGCGGAAACCGAAGCAGTAACGGTCACGGGAGAAGCGACGAGCTCACTTACTTCGGTATCACCGGAGGAATCTGCAAAGCAGAAGACACAAGTTCCGGGGTCTTTCGCAGTCAAGACGGCCGATGATATGGAACTCGGTCGCGCGTCAAACTTCGAGGATTTGCTGCAACGAACACCGGGCGTCTTCCTTCAATCGGAGAACGGCTCCGAAGTTTCCAAGATTTCAATTCGAGGGTCTGGAATCACGTCTGAAGACGAGCCACTCGGCGTGATGTTTTTAATGGACGGCTTGAACTTTAACCAGGGGGATGGCGAAGCTACTCTCGAGGATCTTGATGTTGCTGCGCTCAGTCATGCTGAAGTCTTTCGGGGCGCCGATGCATTTAGATACGGTGCGCTGACGCTTGGCGGGGCAATCAATCTCGTACCGCTTACCGGCTACAATGCGGCGCCATTTCAGGTCCGACTTGAAGGGGGGAGTTATGGTTTCTTTCGTGGCGACATGAGCGGCGGGGCGGTCCAAGGGAAGTTCGATGAATTTGGTGCCATTGGTTTCCGAGCACGCGAGGGCTTTCGCGAGCATAGCCGCGAAGACACCGAAATCCTTTTTACTGATCTCGGTTACAAGTTTAGCGACCACGTTGAAAATCGATTTTATCTTACGCTAGATCGTACTGATCGGAATCTCCCTGGCGGTTTGACCAAGTCAGAAATGGAAGACGATCCCTCGCAGGCTAATCCGCTCGCGATCGCACAGGACTGGAACAAGGAGTTGTCGAACGTTCGCCTGGCGGACAAGCTAAGCATTCACACCGAAGAGATTGAGTTTGATGTCGGTGCGTACTGGTTCCATCACGATATTGAGAATCGCGGATTCTTTTCACCGGATTTTCGGGAAGGGATCGAGCAGTTTTATTCGGACAATTTTGGCGGGAACCTGAATTTCGTTAGCCATCATGAATTCTTTGGCCGACGAAATGTTCTTACAATTGGTCTGAGCCCGCAGTACGAAGACGAGCCGACTCAAAATTACGAAAATATTTTCGGACACACAGGCGCAACGACGGCGCGGGGCATAGGCAGTTCGATTAATATTCCAGCCTATCTCGAGGATCAGTTTTATCTCACACCGCGACTATCGGTCCTTGCAGGAGCGCAGGCGATTTTCGCGGAGCGTCATTTCAAAGATGAGTTCTTCATGGACGCAGCAGGAAATCAATCAAATCGGCAAAATTTTTGGGGATTCAATCCCAAGCTGGGTACGATTTACGAAATCAATCGCACGACACAGGCATTTCTGAATGTCAGTCGCAGTTGGCAGCCGCCTTCGCTCGATAATCTGGTCGATTTTGATGAAGGTCCGAATTCCAGTGTTGTGTACACGCCGCTGTCGCCGCAACACGCCTGGACCATCGAAATCGGAACGCGCGGGGAGTATTCGCGGTTAGAGTGGGAGTTGTCGCTTTATCGCTCGTGGTTTCGTGACGAATTACTCGAGGTTAATGACGCCTTCGGGAACGACATTGGCACCAGGAACGTGCCGCGCACAAATCATCAAGGAATCGAGGCAAGTCTGGAAGTTGAATTGCTTCGGGATATCTTCGTACCGAAGCAATCGAATCGCGCAGGCGATCGCCTGTCAATCGATCAGAGCTACACGCTCAACGATTTTCATTTCGATCAGAATGCCGTTTACGGCGACAATCGCCTCCCGGGAATCCCGGTTCACGTTTATGAGGCGCAATTACTTTACCAAAACCCGTCTGGCTTCTATGCCGGCCCGACCGTGCAATGTAACCTCTCACGTTATCCGGTTGATGAGGCGAACACGCTCTTTGCGGATACTTATGTGCTGTTTGGTTTCCGCGCCGGATTTCGACGGCCCAACGGATTCTCCGTCTTTATCGATTGCAGGAACCTGACCAATCAGACCTATGCGGCCTCTATCGATGTGATCGCGGATGCGCGCACGGAACCGAATCCTGAGATTTTTCATCCAGGCGACGGTCGCTCCTTCTACGGTGGAGTTTCCTGGACTTGGTGAATCTTTCCAGTCGGGCTTCTCAGGAAATCCAGATCGTTTTCGTGTTCGTAAATTCGCGAATGCCTGCGGCGCCGAGTTCTCGGCCGAAGCCGGAACGTTTTACACCGCCGAACGGCAGACGCGGATCGGAGGCGACCATCGCGTTGATGAAAACCATTCCGCTGTCCAACTCCGATGCGAAAAGTTTTTGCTCCTTGCGATCTTTGGTCCACGCGCTCGAACCCAGACCGAATCTGGTGTCGTTCGCCAGCTCAACGGCGGCGTTGGCGTCGCTCACGCGGAAAACAGCTGCGACCGGGCCGAAGATTTCCTCGCGGTACGCTGGCGACTCTTTCGGCACATCAACGAGAACTGTGGGCTCGTAGAAAAATCCCGGACCATGAATTCGGTTGCCGCCGGTCAATAATTTTGCGCCTGCGCCGATTGTTTTTTGCACCTGATCGTCCACGCCTCTTAGAATTTGTTCCGTCGCAAGTGGACCGAGCTCGGTCTCCGGATCCATGGGGTCGCCAACCTCGAGTGCCCGCATGCGCTCCACGAATTGTTGAACGAAGCGTTCATAGATTTCATCCGCGATAATGAATCGCTTGGCTGCGATACAGGACTGACCGGTGTTAATCGTGCGCGCTTTGACCGCAGTGCTCAACGCCGATTCGAAGTCTGCGCTTGGCATCACGATGAATGCATCGCTGCCGCCTAGCTCGAGCACACTTTTTTTGATTTCGCGCGCGGCAGCGCTCGCGACAGCGGCGCCAGCTTTTTCGCTACCTGTCAACGTTACCGCCTTCACGCGCGCATCGACGATCAGTTTTTCCACCTGCTCCGGCTCGATCAGTAGCGTTTGAAAGACGCCATCTTCAAATCCGGCGCGGCAAAAGATTTCTTCAATTGCAAGCGCGCACTGCGACACATTCCCTGCGTGCTTAAGCAAGCCGACGTTGCCGGCTATCAACGCGGGCGCAGCAAATCGAAACACCTGCCAGAAAGGAAAGTTCCACGGCATGACTGCGAGCACAGGTCCGAGCGGTTGATACTCGACGTAACTTTCAGCCGCATCGGTCTGTGCCGGTTCCTCCTCGAGAAATCGAGCACCGTTCTCGGCGTAAAACCGGCAACCGCGCGCGCACTTCTCGATCTCTGCGACTGAATCACGGAAAAGTTTTCCCATCTCGAGCGTGATGATCTCGGCAAATGTTTTAGTTTCCTGGAAGAGCAACTCCGCTGCGGCGTGCAACAACTCTGCGCGCTCAGTCAAGGTGGTCCGGCGATAGTTCTTGAATGCTTTCTCCGCCTGGCTCAACCGTTTCTCAATTTCCGCATCGTTGAAGGGAGAGAACTCCTTGAGGTGTTTGCCTGTCGCGGGATTTACCGAAGCGATGGACATAGGTGTAAGTAAGCGTGACCGCACGAATGAGCAAAGGTGGAACGCGTTGTCCTCAACGCGTTGGCTTAAGGGCGCGGCTCTGCAGTCTTATTAATTCTGCGCCTTCGCCGGCCGGCATCGTCTCGCCGCGGCGAGCCGATCCACTTACACCCGCAGCCCTTTCGGAATGAGAAAGCGATCGAGCAAATCAAAACACCATTGCACGAGCAGCGCCAGCACAGCCGCGGGAATCGCACCCTCGAGAATAGTCACGTGATCGTTCAAGTTAAGGCCGCTGATGATCGGTTCGCCTAATCCGCCTGCACCGATCAACGCGGCGAGCGTGGCGGTTCCAATATTAATCACGGCGCTGGTTTTAATTCCGGAGAGAATCGAGCGCGACGCTATCGGCATATAAACTTGCCAGAGCCGCGCCATTGGGCTGAGTCCCAGCGCGACCGCGGATTCGCGCAACGCTCGTGGGATGTCCTGCAAACCGGTCGCTGTGTTGCGCACGATCGGTAGCAAACCGTAAAGAAATAGCGCAGCGATCGCAGTGCGAATGCTGATTCCAAAAAAGGGCAGGGGAACAAGCAAGGCGAGCAATGCGAGCGACGGAATTGTTTGTACAACGCCCGCGAAACCTAGAATAACATGACCAACAACACCGCCGCGACTCGCGACAATGCCAAGCGGAATCCCGACGATGATTGCAAGCAGCAGCGAAAATCCGGCTAACTGGAGATGGCGAAGTGTCCAACGCGTCAGCTTGTGCGGAAAAGAATCATCAAGGTTATGGTAGGGACGCCGCGCTGCGCCGTCCCTACCTTTGAAATACAAATCTGCAGCTCTTACGTAATTCTTTGTCCGCTCAGCTTCCGCGTTCAGACGAATCATTCGCGTCTCGTCCAGCGTGCCTTCCATGTGGCGCAATGCTGCGATTGCATCCGCGCGCGTGGACGATCGGAACAAGAAGACGGCCTCATATTTCGGGAAGAAGTGAAGGTCGTCTTCGAGAACGAGCAGATTATTCTGCTCTATTTTTGCATCCGTCGAGTAGGCGTCCTTTACAGCAATCGATCCATTCGCAAGCGCGCTATAACCAAGGGCGTGATCGATACCGACGATATTTTGCTGTGGCAAACCGTAGCGCTGGCGCAATGGCCGCCAGCCATCCTCCCGTTCAAGAAATTCGTGTGTGAGCCCGAACTTAAGCCCGGGATATCTTTGTAGATCGCTGATTGTGCGGATCCCAAGTTGTTGCGCTTCGCTGCGTCGCATTACCAGCGCGTATGTATTGTTAAACCCCAGCGGAGCCGTCATGCCCACACCACTTTTTTCGAGCGCATTCCGAATTTGATCCAACGATAGCGTGGAATCGCTCTTTAAAATCTCCGTCGCGATTGTTCCCGTATATTCCGGATAAGCGTCGATCTGTCCGCCTCGCAGCGCCTCCCACAGAATAATTGTTCCGCCCATGCCCTGGCGGTGTTCGGCTGGAATTCCCGCATCGTTCAGAGACCGTTTCGCGATTTCGCCGAGCACATAGGATTCCGTGAATTTTTTGGAACCGATGACAACGGGTGCGGCAAACGTACAGACCGTGGGGAGAAAAAGAAACGCAGAGATCAAGGAGCGACGGCTTCCCAGCCGTCGAAGACCCACGGCGGACTGGAGACCGCTGCTCCTTGACGTGAAATGCAACTTCATTGAAGGCTTACTCCGCGCTGCGCGTTGATAAATTCGGACACGAAAGGGTCGACTGGTCTCTCGCGTAGGTCGGTAATCGTGCCTTTTTGAACGATCCGGCCTTCATTCATGAGCACGATCTCGTCTGCAAAATAAATCGCTTCCGCCAAATCGTGAGTGACAAACAGCACCGTCTGACTAAGTCGCGTAAAAATTTCCTTGAGATCTTTTTGCAACGAAGCGCGCACAAGCGGGTCGAGCGCGCCGAGCGGTTCATCGAGCAACAACAACTCTGGCGAAAGCATCAACGCACGCATCAAACTGACGCGCTGACGTTGGCCTCCGGAAAGTTCCACCGGATAACGCGGGAGCAGGTTTTCTGAAAATCTCGTCAGCTCGGACAATTCCAGCAACCGGTTGTGCGTTTCTTCTTCGGATTTTCCAATGTGACGCGCCATCAGAAGAACATTGGCGCGCGCAGTAAGATGAGGAAACAAGCCGCCCTCCTGGATCACGTAACCGATCCGGCGCCGCAAAGCATTGATGTTGTCGGAAGTAACCGGTCTGCCATCGAACTCGATCGAACCGGAATCCGGCTCGATTAAGCGAATGATTACTCGCAGCAAAGTGGATTTGCCGCAGCCGCTTGGTCCGATGAGCACCGTGGTTTTGCCCGACTCAACTGAGAGGTTGGTCGGGTACAGCGCGATTTCGTCGCCGTAGCGTTTGCTAACGTTCGCGAGCTTAACGAGAGCGCTCATTGCTGGCGAGTGATGCAGGCAATCCTGCCTGCAAGTTCTCGGTCTGCAAACGCGCTACGGCAGACAGGATTGTCTGCCTCACGTTGCTGTCACAAAGTAGAAAACGCCAAACAAACCCGCCTCGTCGGTCCACATTCGAACAAAGTTGAATCCGGCTTTGGCGGCGAACGCCGCAAACTCGTCTGGCGTATATTTATAAGAATACTCGGTGATGATTTTTTCCGCGCGACGGAAATGAAACTTGTGTTCGTTGAAATGCACAAACTGGTCGATCTCACTGATGAGATGCATCTCAATCCTGCCGGCGTTGGAATTGTAGATTGCGCGGTGCCGCCATTGATCCAGATCAAAGTCTGCGCCCAATTCGCGGTTGATGCGCTGCAGCAAATTTAAATTGAATTGAGCAGTCACGCCGGCGCTGTCGTTGTAAGCGGCTTCCAGCACGTGCCGGTCCTTCTTTAGATCGACGCCAATAAGTAGCCCGCCGCCTCCGCGACAGACATTCGCGATGCGACGCAAAAACTGCACGGCTTCATCCGGCGCGAAGTTGCCGATGGTCGATCCTGGGAAATACACAACATTTCGCGCAGGTTTGTGACGCGGCGAAGGCAACACTACGGGTTGCAGGTAGTCCGCGCACAGCGGCAGAATTTCCAGGTCTGGAAAAATCTTCTGGAAAAGGGCAGTTGATTGGCGCAGTTGATTTTCCGAAATATCCACGGGGATATAGACGGCAGGATTCTCGAGCGCCTCGATCAGAATCCGCGTTTTCGTCCCGGCACCGGTGCCCAGTCCGATCAGTTCGACGCTGGGTCCAAGCTGCGAGGCAATGTCAGCACGACTGCGATCCAGAATATCGATCTCGGTGCGGGTGACATAATATTCAGGCAACTCACAGATCTTCTGAAACAATGCCGCGCCCCGTTCATCATAAAAGTATTTGCATGGGATCGTGCGAGGATTCGACGACAAACCAGCAATAACATCCGCCAGAAAATCCGCCGATTCTGCCGCGGAAAATTGCGGCGGAGCTGTGATTGAATCTCCGGTCATTGTGTGCTTGGAAAAGAAGCGACCCGCCCGGCGGTTGCGCCCTACCAATTCATGCCAAATCGCGTGCGAGTCTGATTCCGGTGAACTGCCACCGTTTTTCCGGTTGAAAGAAATTACGATAGGTACGGCGGATATGAGTTCGGGACGTGGCGCAGGAACCACCGCGCAGAACGTATTGATTGCACATGAATTTGCCATTGTACTCGCCAAGCGCCCCGGGAGCAGCGCGGTAGCCGGGATAGGGGGAGTAGGCGCTACGCGTCCATTCCCAAACATTGCCGAACATTTGGTGAAGAGGCTGACCTTTTTGTATTTTGTCCGTTGAGACAGCAGATGCTGCAGCCACTGGGTGGAAAATTTCGGTCTCGACGAAATTGCCTTCGATTAGACAACTCAACGCGGCACGCTCCCATTCGAACTCAGTCGGGAGCCGTGCCCCAGCCCAGTTGGCATACGCGTCGGCTTCGAAATAACTAACGTGCGTGACCGGCTCGGATTGATCGACGGGACGCAAACCGGAGAGTGTGAAATTCCACCAGG
>JBARMF010000463.1:0-7083 GCA_049802315.1 Candidatus Udaeobacter sp. | reverse complement strand
TCCACTCGGAGCCTTGAAAAGATATAATGTAACGCGCACGTCATCGGCCCGGCCTGCGGTCAGGGATTTTAGAGGGAATGCATACGTGAAAGCCTCGCCGCTACGCACCTGACGCTGGCTCTCGGGTTCATTGGTGGATTCAAAAATGGTTTTCGAGAAGCCTGACGAATCCGTTTGTTCGCCAGTCACGTTGCCAGCGAATCTGCCTGATTGATGGACGACCACACTTGCGCGGATCTCCGTCGGATGTTTCTCATCGGGGAAATACGACCACTCTTTTAGTTCAATCACGTTCATTAGAGGTCTGCGACTCTCCATCATTGCTCGGTATTCGTTGGACATGGCCAGACGGCGTACTTTGCCGTAAACGGCGACACCGGTGACGAGAAGGATCACGGAAAGAACCATCGAGCCCAAGTGAATCCATAACGCTCGTGCCTTGGGAAATAACAGGACAGCAATGGAACTCAAGGTGACGTGAACAGCGAGGAGCGTGAGGTAACTCCAAAAGATAAGGCCCCGAAAATCCAACTTGATCCAGTTGCCGCCCCCACCTCCTCCGAGCAACGCCCGATCCAGGAAATAGACCGGAATCGCCAGCAACCCAAGAACCAGACAAATAATCAGATGTTTGCGCCAGACGGACTTCATCACCTTTCTCTCTATCAAATTTCCCGGATGAATACACCTGTCGTTATGAGCTCGACGGATGTGCGGTCGCTTGCGCTAAGTGAAGCGGTGGTTGAGCGTGCCGCTCCCTAGCCAAAATGAAGCTCAAACTAATCGCCCTTCTCGTTGGTTGTGCCGGTCTCGCCGCTGGCCAAACCATCACCGACCCCGCTCACATCGAGGTTTACATCACGCCTTACTACAATTCCAAAGGCCCGGCTATCGACGTCGGCCCGTTTAGCGGTGGTTTGGCCGCGAAAGACGAAACCGAATTTGTCGCGACGATCGCGAAAATGAAAAAGTCATGGGACACACTCAATTTCGCAGAGACGTACGTGGCCGCGATTCGCCTTTACGATCTGGGTTTCAGAAAGGAATCAATTTACTGGTTTTATTCGGCCCAGTATCGCGGACGTCTTTTTGCGAGTCTGATCGATCGCGACAAGATGGGCAGCATGGGCGATCCCGGGTTCGAACTGTTTCAGGCGCAGAACGCCTTCCAGCAGTTGGTGGGCCCGTACATCAACGGATATGCCTTTGGCGATATCGATCAGTTGGTTCCAATTATTGAGAGAGTTCAGAAAGAAGGAAAAGTCATACCAGACCTAACGAAGATTTATCCTCGCGTGACCTTCAAACCGAAGTCCGAATGGAACGCGGGAAATAAGGAACTGAATGAAGGTCTGACAAAATTGCTCGTGACCCTCAAGAACGAAAAAGCAAGCATCAAGCAGCAGAGGATCGAACACGGCATGGAAGCCAAATTTTCAAACCTGCCGAGCAAAGACCTGCCAGAAGGATCGGGCTCTTAAGCCGTTCTAACTGTTCAATTCACTTCTCCCGGCTGGTAGTGACTGCGATCTTTTGGTGGAACCCGTTGTCCTCAATGCGTTGGATATCCGGCTTTGCCGCCGATACTTGGGCCTGCGGCGAATCTGCCATCGCCCTCGGAGAAGTCGATACACCAGCGCGAGAAGAATCCATAAAAGGAACGACGCAAAAAACTGCAACGAGGGACAGCAAAGAAAAATACGCGGCCAGGGCGACCGAGTGAGTGGTGTGAATCCGTAGTCATTGGCGTGCTTTCTGTACTGCTTTGTTATGAGTCCTTATGCAAAAGATTGGCTTACGGGGTCCATTAAAGGGTGGCTCCGGTCTCTAAGCAGGATCTGAGGCTGTAATCGAGTGGAGACTCACTTCAATTCCCCCAGAACTTGCTGGTTCTCCTTTGTCCCATGATTCCACTTCACGTTTCGCCGCTCTAGGAACTCCGTCTACGGCCTCATGCAGTAAAAATTCGCCTCGTAATTCAGATCCGCTGTCGTGTACCAACAGCCGCTTAGGGAGTCGGGCGGGGAGTACATTGCGGCGCACGCACGAAACCGTGCCACGTATTGTTCGAGTCAAGGTAGTATCCGGTGATCGCGTCCCGCCGGTTGTTGAACGTAGGAATGGTGCCCTGGTTGGGACCTGTGCCGGCACCTGGAGTATCGAATGTGGTAATGGTGCCGTCGGAGACACGGAGGAACCCGTGATTGACGCCGCTCGGGTCAATGTACCATCCCGTGATCGCCCCCAGTTCATTGATGTTCCCGGGGAAAGTGCCTTGGCCGGGCCCAGTTCCCGCGCCCGGAACATCGATCGGAGCAGTGAAAGTGCCATTCGGTGCGCGCAAGAAGCCGTGAAATACATTGTTTGTGTCAAAGTATCCACATACGGTCGTTCCTGCATCGTTGATGCCAGAGCATTCTGTACCCTGCATGGGGTCCGTGCCTGCGCCCGGATCGTCGAAGGCGTGGATAGTGCCATTGGGATCGCGCAGGTAGCCGTGAAACACATTGTTGGCGTCAATGGAAATTCCCGAGATCGCACCCCTCGTGTTGATGTTATCGACGGAACCTACGTCAGTGCCCTGGTGGGACCAGTGCCTGGCGCCCGGAACATCAAACGTGGCGAAGGTGCCGTCCAGGTGGCGCAAGTAACCGTGTAATACATAGCTCGAGTCCTCGACGTATCCCGTGATCGCCCCCTCAGGATTCATCGACAGGGTGAATGTGCCCTGGTAGGAACCTCTTCCTCCACCAGGAGCATCGAAATTGATGAAGGTGCCGTCCGCACGGCGCACGAAACCGTGAGCCAAAGGGTTCGCGTCATAGAAGGTGCCCGCGATCTCCTGCGCCGGATCCATGACAAAGGCTATGGTGCCTTGGAAAGGGCCTGTGCCGGCGTCGGGATCATCGAATGTAATGATGCGGGGCTGGGCAGGAGCTAAAGCCGTGTTGCTGAAATTCAGACTGCGCTCGCTCATATCAGCACCCAGCACCCGCCCTAACGTGAAGAACACGCCAACGCTAATCAGCGTATTTCGGAGAATTCTCTGGTTTTTCATAACTCAATTTCCTTTTGTTGTTTTGGCTCCATGACCTCATTTTTGAGAAGCCAGTTGCAGCCGTTCACCTGTTCCTTCCGAAAAGTTTGCTCCCCGTTACAAAGAAAGTTTGAAAATCGTCAAAGCGAATGACCGCGGATTACACGGACATCACGGATGCGAGAGTTGGAGGCACGCCGGAAAATGTCATGCTTTCCTTGACGCGACCCATAAATATGGCCGACGATAACTTGTGAAAACAACCCTCGAAATTCCGGAATCGCTCTTTCGCAGAGCAAAGGCCACCGCCGCGCGTCAGGGACGGACGCTCAAGCAACTTGTGCAAGAGGCGTTATCGGAGAAGATCGCACGGTTGGACGGCGCCAGCAGACAACAAAAGCCCTGGATGGTGTTAGCCGGTGGATTAAAGCATCTCCGCAGTGAAAACCGGCGAATCGAGCGCCTCATTGAGGCGGAGTTCGAGACCATCGAACCAGAAGACCGGCAATGATTCTCGATACGAACGCGCTCTCCGCGTTTGCGGATGGTGCGCCGCCAGTTTTACAACAGATCGCCGCTGCGGATGAGCTTCACATTCCGGTCATCGTTCTCGGAGAGTATCGCTTCGGGATCGCGACGTCTCGCCGACGCCGGGAGTACGAAAGCTGGTTGCTGCGTGGCCATTCATTTTGGAACGTGCTACCTCTTATCGAAGAGACCGCAACGCATTATGCGTCCATTCGGCAGCAACTAAAGAGCGCCGGCGCACCATTGCCCGCCAACGATGTTTGGATCGCTGCTCTCGCACGACAGCACGATCTGCCAATCCTAAGTCGTGACGCTCACTTTGACGTAGTCACAGGTGTTACTCGACTCTCATGGCTATAACCCAATCCGTCTTATCCGTGAATGGAGCTGATGGGATCAGCGACATAGAAGGTAAAGCCGCGATGGGTGTCGCCGAGTGAATCGGGAAATGAGCGAGCTTCAAATCCGTGGTCGCCTGGCTTTCCCAAGAAATTAGTGTCCATTCGTGGTTAGGTCCTGATTTTGCTCGCACAGTTTTTGGAAAGCAGGCTCGGCGCGCAAAGGGTCCCAGAGCGGATCGAACCTAAGAAGGGCTGGTGTAATGGGCGCTGGGTTATAGAGCCAGCCATTATAGGGCGTTTGTAACAGCTGGGTGAGAGTGAAAATTGCACTGGCATTCTCACCCACGAGCGTTTGAATCACTGCTAGGTTCTCCTCGAATTCAGGTCCGGTCGTCGGATATTTAGTACGGGGACAAAGCATGATTGCACGCTCCGCTGCTCTTAGGGCGGAATCCTTGTCTCCCATCACAGCATATACTTGAGACAGCCAAGCCGAAATATTCGCAAACCAGACGTCGTAGAAGTTCTCTCTGTGGAGCTGCTCGAGTATATTGCACGCCTGTTCAGCGGTAACCTTTGCGCCCGCCCTATCCCCAGCAACGTACTGGAGGAAAGCAAGCATCGCCTGATCAATGCCCTTCTGATCCTGAGCATCATAATGGGATTCCGCGGCCGCGGCCTTCCACAATCGAACCGCTTCACCGTATTTTCGCTCAAGTCTCAACTGAGTGATCCCGACAAAGTCGAGGTTGGAGTTCGTTTGTGCCTTTACCTGCGCCAGCAATTTTGCGGCTTGTTGCAGGTTACCTTGAGCCTGATAAATGCCGACCTTCCGCATCATCAGATCCCGATCGTTTGGCATAATGTCCAGCCCTTGATCATAGAGCTTTAGCGCGGCGGGGAAACGTCGAAGTGTGATGTATCTCCATGCCGTATCCGTGAGTAACTCGACATTACGTGGGTCTAAGGCGAGGGCTTGCTCGTGGTAGGACGTGCTTTCATCCCAGTGTCTCTCGACGGCGGCAACCTCGCTAAGGGCATATGGCACATCGCTGCTGCCAGGTAATAGTTTGCTAACGCGTTCGAAGGTAGTTTGGCCAGCTCTGTAATCAGCGAGTACTTTGAATTGATAATAACCAAGGGCAAGCAGGGTTTCAGGTGTGTCCGGCTCCAGCTTCTGAGCCTTCTCCAAAGCGCGTTTCGCTGCCTGCCCCCGGGCAGCGTGGTCAGCGGCTGTAGTGTCGATGGTCATGGGGTAGATATTGGAGTCCACGCGAGAAAGCCGCGCCCAGGCGATCGTAAAATTGGGGTCGAGTTGCACCGCTCGCTCATAAAAACCGGCGGCTTTCCGAATCAACTCGAAGTCGGAGAGGATCCAGCGTGTTTCAGATGTCAGGCCGCGCAGATATGAATCGTAAGCTTCGAGATTCTTTGTTGGTCTAACTGCTAACGCCTGCTCCTCGCTACCGCTTAACGTCACCTGCAACATTACAGCTATTCGCTTGGCGATCTCGCTCTCCACGCCAAAGACGTCAGTCAGCTTCCGGTCGTAGGTGTCTGCCCAAAGATGCGAATCGGTTTGCGCATTAATCAACTGCACATTAACGCGCAGCTGGTCCGCTACTTTTTGCACGCTGCCCTCAAGAATGTTCGCCACTCCAAGCTGCCTCGCGATCTCGGCGAGGTTGCGAGGCTTGCCCTGATAGTACAGCGTGGAAGTGCGCGAGATTACTTTCAAGTCTCCGATCTTAGCCAGACGCGTCAGGATCTCTTCCTGAATGCCTTCCGCGAAATAAGCGTTGTCTGGATCGCGGCTAAGATTTTCCAGTGGAAGCACGGCGATGCTTTTTTCGGGGATGGGAGCCGTCGTTTCCTTCGTTGCGGAGGGATAGAATACGCGGATAGAAATAATTGTCGCCAGGGCAACAATTGCAGCAGCAAGCGCAAGCCGTGCCGCCATTTTGCTGCCACTGGTAATCGAAGCGCGAATTGCCTGCAATTTCCTCGCCAGTTCACCCGCGCCGGCGGGACGCGCTGAAGGTTCAATCGATAGCATTGATGTCAGCAACGAAATGAGGCGGCGGGGAACGCGCGCAGCTTTGAGCTGGTCGATTGGCAACGGCTTTGATCGACGTGCCTCTTGAATCTCTTCAATCGTCCGGCCGCTGAAAAGCATGTGACCGGTCAGCAAAAACCAAAGCGTCACGCCTAACGAGTAAATGTCCGAGCGCACATCGACGGGCGCATTGGTAAATTGTTCCGGGCTCGCAAATGCCGGTGTGCCGACGAATCCGACCTGCGTAAGCGCCATCGCGTTCGTTTTCTCCGCCACCGCTTTGGCCACACCGAAATCGATGATTTTAATGGTAGGGACATCGCGCTGCGATGTCCGACGGACGGCCCGGCGGTCCGTCCCTACCTGTTCGCCATTGTCGCAACCGCCTGACATCAGCATCAGATTGCCGGGCTTTAAATCACGATGCACCAGACCCCGTTCTTCCGCTGCCTCCAACGCCGCGGTCACTTGCAAGGCGATGTCGATCGTTGTGAGAACATCGAGCGGCCCCAAACGACGAACGCGTTCTTCGAGAGTTTCACCTTCGACCAATTCCATGGCGTAAAAGAATTGGCCGGTTTCCTCGCGGACACCGAATTGGTACACGGTCGCCACGTTCGGGTGGCGAAGCGCAGCAGCGGCGCGTGCTTCGCGCATGAATCGTTCGCGCGTCTCGGCGCTGTGCGATCGGGCATCGGTATTGATAATTTTTAACGCCACGGGACGATCGAGGGGTTTATCAATCGCGCGATAGGTGACTCCCATCGCGCCATGGCCCAGCTCCCATGCACGGCCGTCTGCATGATGCTCGATTGTGTAAGCACCCAAACGATCGGGCGCCGAGGCAAATGCGGGTTCACTCTGCTCTGCGTCAGCATCCAAACCAGTAGCAATCAAACAGGCGATGCAACCCAGATCGCCAGCGGAAGTTGTGTCAATCGGCGAGCCGCATGTTTCGCAAACACGGGCGCTGTTGGTAATCGCAGGCATTACAATTTTAGCGCCATGGGCGCTTTCTCAGGTAAGCCTGGGGCAACGCCCCAGGAATTCGAATTACACCGGCAAACAAGCGCTGAAAGCGCGATTCAGCCTGACCGAGGTACCAAGGCTGGATGAAACTC
>JBARMF010000462.1:0-4331 GCA_049802315.1 Candidatus Udaeobacter sp. | reverse complement strand
CGAGCGCTGGCTCGATGCTGGATATGGGTCGTGTGTGTTACGGCAAATGGAGTGCGCGAAGATCGTCGATGAAGCGCTGCGGCATTTCGATCGGCTGCGCCTATTACTCATTTCATCAGTGGTTATGCCGAATCACGTTCATGCGTTGCTAATTCAGAATGCGGAACATCCGTTGGAAGACTTGCTTCACAGCTGGAAGTCGTTCAGTTCACAAGCCATCAATCGATTAGTCGGGCGCTCAGGGACTTTATGGCAAAGAAGCTACTTCGATCGTCTCGTGCGGGACGAAAAACATTTTCGCAATTGTGTCCGCTACATCCGCCGAAATCCGGAGAAAGCACATTTGAGCGCCGGCGAATACATCTTGTACGAGAGCGATGTAGCGAAGGCGATTGCGTAACAAGGAACGACGGCTTCCCAGCCGTCGAGTTAGCCCATGACGGCTGGAAGCCGTCATTCCTTGGATTTATTGCGACGTTTCTTGCCGCCTTTCCGTTTGCGCGTTGCCGCCGCGGCTGGCTTTCTTGCGGCCGACATCCGCACAAGCTCGTCAAGATTAAACATGCGGCGGCGTTTGGTTCCCACTTCTCGAAATTCGATCTCATACCAGCCGTTCATCCGATCTACCCGATAGCGTTTCTGTCCAATACGCATCGGTTCACGCGCGATCACGCGATGAATGACTTTTTCGTATTTGGACCGTGGCCAGCGTCGCATTCGGCGGCGACCCCAATCAATTCCATGCCCAACGTCGTCGTAAGCGTCGGGGCGCATCTCGAAGTCGAGAAGTGAGCGCGCATCTCCGGCGAACACCGCGGCGATATGCTCCAGTGTGCTCGAATCGCTGATCCGTCGAATTCGCTGGCGAAACGGTCGTAAAGTTTCAGCCGCAATCGCACGCAGGCTCAGCTTGCGCCCGTCACGCAATTTCCAAAGGGCCTCGTTGATATCAGATGTGAATGGATTGTTGCCTAACGAATCAGCGGTAACCCGCCAACCGCGTCGCGACGAATGTTTGCGAAGATGAAATCGCGCGATGCGAGGAAGTCCATGCCGCCCCAATTGTCTCAGGCCAAAATCTTCCCAGCGCAGCAGGGTTCCCATGGCGCCCGCGATGAACACAGTCGTCGCCAGCATCAACGCAGCGTCCGGCGTGAAATCAACTGTGACTTCGACCCGGTTTCCGCGCGGACGCACGCCGACTGCGCTGCTTTGCCGGTTTGTTGCCAGCAAAATCACCGGCACCGGAAGGATGTGTGCGAGCAGATACCCAAGCGTCCTGGCATTTCGAACCTTTGATTTCCGCGCGGTTGGAAACGAAAAATTATAATGTGTGCTGAAGCCCTGAAGCGTGCACTGACATTTGTGTCGCGTGGCCCAGTGATCCAGCTCCTTTCGCAGGTAGCGGATCTGCTCCCACAACAAACGCGTCGCGCGATAACAACAGCCCGGCTCGAATTCAATAATGGGCGTGGCGACTTCGATCACGCCGGTGTCGAAATAAATTGCGCCGCCCGTCGGCAATTGAAACGATTTGCCGGTGCGCGGAATCATTCGCCGTCGCACCAAACGGCTGGGATCACCAAAGACTTTTTCCGGACGTCGTCTGCGTCCGTTAACAAAAAGATTAAATTCCGCTTCCAGCCCGATCACCGCTCTCGGCGGCGTTGCCCCAAGCGTGCGAAGGCGAAGACGATGCGTGTCGCGTTCTGTTCGGCGGTCCTTCATCGGCTCAACGCGAGATTAACTCGCTTCGCTGCATTCGCGCGGAGTTAACCTCACGTATCCTAAATCGATATGGAGATGGTCGCTGGTCTGTCCTTTTTCACGTCCAAATGGCCGAACAAAAACAGCCGGCCCAAGTGACGCTGCGATCGTCCGATATTTTTCCATCGACTTCGTGTCGGACAGAAAAGTATCGCCAATCCGGTAAATATTTGCCGCCGTACCCCAGGCATGAATGCTTTTTGCGCCTCCAATCTGATGCGCCGCCGACCGGTATCCGCCGTTTGCGCTGATGAATACCGGCGCGTCAACTTCGCGCCGAAACGCCTCCAGAAATCTGGCAAGCAAAACGATTGCACACGGTACGTAATGAGGGAACTGACTGAGAAGAAGCTTCGCCTCGCGACAATCGACGAGCATCAATTCCGCGAGCGTGAAGTGCGGCGCCAGCCGGATTTCATGCGCTTCCTCCCAGCTGCCAATTTCATAGAAGAAACGCGGCAAATGATGAACCGTGCCGTTAGCACCGGCCTCGCTTTCGTCCGGTCTCAACAGCGAGCGATATTCTTCGGATAGCCGCAAACCGTCAATCGGCCGCAGAAATTCAGTCCTCATGTGATTTCGGCTTCGTTTGCAGCAGCGACCGATAAATCGTTTCGGAAATAGCTGCGACCGTTTCGCGCCGCCCTTCCCTGTCCGGATCGAATTCAGTTAAAATGGCGGCGATGTATGGTTCGCGTTCGGGCAAATAGACGATTCCAATGTCATGGCAGGCTGTCGAAATCTCGCCAGTCTTATGCGCGACTGTGGCGTGAGGTGGGAGGCCGGCTGGGATCATGGAGTTGAATCGTTGCTCCAGCAGGATGCGGATCACCTTTTGTTTGCTTTCGGGCGTAAGAAAATCGCAGCGGATCGCTGACAACAAACTCAACAACCCATCGGCAGTCGCTTCATTGTTCATCCCTTGCTCGTGTGCCCCGTGGTCTTCCACACCCCGCCGCAGCTCAACACCGTCAACTTCCGCTTCCTTCAGAACCGTCCGCGCATATTCCACTCCCACAAAATCCAGCAGCAAATTGGCGGCGAGATTGCTGCTCCCAACGATCATTGCGTACGCAAGCGTCGATACCTTCGCCGTCCGTCCAATGACCGCGTACAGTTCCGGTGCCGCGTCGCGATCCTGGCTGACGCGAAACGGCGATCCATCTGCTGCGCTGAAGAAACGATTTCGCACGTGTAACGAGTCATCGAGCCGAAGCCGCCCTTGGTCTGACGCTCGAAATACTGCAAGAAGCACTGCGACTTTGATCGTGCTTGCAGCATGAAACCACCGGTCGCCGCGCAACGAAAATCGGAATCCGCTCTCGTGATCGTGTAGCGCTACTCCGATAGCTCGCGCTTTGTTTTTGAGAGCTAACGCTTCGAGTTCATCGCGTAACTCGTCGGATATATCCACGCTCAACATCGGAGTGCTCTTTACATGGCCATTGGCAAGTCGCAAATTCGCCTAATGCCAAATCTGGCTACTTGGATCCGTCAAAAGGACGCTAAATCTTTTCGCACCATTTTTGCGAAACACCCTGAGGTCAAAGTTTGGAACGCGCGTACTCGAAATGTTTCGCTCGATAAGATGGACGGCCTTTTACTCTCAGGCGGCTCCGATATCTCCCCGGAATTTCTGCGGCAGGACGTTCCGGATCCTTCGGTATTGGATAAACAGATCGACCCTGATCGCGACCGCTGGGAGTTTCAGGCTGTCCAGAACGCGCTCTCACGCGGATTGCCGATCCTGGCAATTTGCAAAGGCCTTCAGGTCTTCAACGTCGCACTCGGCGGCACGCTTAAGCTCGACATCCAAGGACATAATCTGCCCGACCAAAAGCATTGTGATGTTCAGCCATTGCGCAGTGCGCGTGGCGCATCGCATCGTTTTCCCAAGGTGAACAGCGCGCATCACCAGGCGATCGATCAATTAGGCGACGACTTGGAGGTGGAGGCGTGGGCCGCTCATGATGGCATTATCGAGCAGGTCCGGCTGCGGAAATATCCGTTTGGACTTGCTGTACAATATCATCCCGAGCGCAGTCGAATTTACGACGGTTTGTTCGACGATTTCCTCGCGCGATTGGGATCTCCAAAGCCTTGAATCGCGTCATTCGGAACGAAGTCGAGGAATCCCGTGGCGCAAACTTGGGCTATTCTGCGGGATCCTTCGACTCCGCTTTGCTCCGCTCAGGATGACGAAAAGAAGCTTGAAATAAAAAATGACAAGCGATAACAGCTTCGTCATTCGGACTTCGTCATTCCTTCGTCATTCAACATTCGGGTTTCGTCATTTCGGATGACGACTTCCATCTTAATGTCTTGAAACGCCAACTGGTCGTGAATCAACCCAAGCAACTCGAGCGCTCGCGGATCCGGCATGTGCGTGCAATGCACCTCGATCCGCGCCGGTTTGCCGGCGAGCTCCGGATGACCGGCCTCCATTTCGCCATCGAGCAAAAATGAAACGTACGCGTTGAACCGCTCCTGTAACGAAAGCAGCTGCTCATCCGAGCCGTCCCACTCGTTAGGCTCGTTCATTACAAGAACCGCCTCACCCGTTT
>JBARMF010000461.1:0-11282 GCA_049802315.1 Candidatus Udaeobacter sp. | reverse complement strand
CGTCAGTTCACCGATGTAAGCCGACTGCAGTTCGATCGCGTTCAAATCATTGCGCAAATCGTGACTAAGTTGTCGGACAAAACGAACCGTGTCGCTCCACGGCACGGTGAATGAGTCCGTTTGAGCTTCCGAAGAATTGCGTGTCATAACTATGTTTTACTCGGATTGTCCGAGCGAAAACCGATCATCCGAGGCTTCATCGCCGGCTGCGATCTTGATTCGTGTGTCGTTGCTCGCCAGATGCCGTAATGAGTGAAAAACGTCCTCCGGGTCGGCATCGATCGAGCGCGCAATCTCTTCGGCAGTTTTACCTTCATCGGAAAGCTCTTCGCGCACTTGCTTCTGGAGTTGCAACAGTTTGCTCGCCGCTTTCTTGCCCGCTTCGACACCGGGTTGATCGTACGCATTGATATTAACAAGCGAGCCGTAAAACCCGACAGCTCGTTCATATAGCGCGATCAGTGCTCCGACGTAAAACGCGTTCACCTCGGGAATGCTCATGGTAATTGATTCCCGTCCCTTCTCGTACAACGCGCTGCGGGTCCCGCGCAGAAATCCCTCGAGATAATCGCCGCTCGTAAAGCCATCCTCGACTTCAAACGGGGGGCCGCGGCGATCGTTGCGCACTTCTACAAATGTCACAAAAAAATTCAGGACGCCGTCGCGCAGTTGTTGCACGTATGAATGCTGGTCGGTTGAACCTTTATTTCCGTACACGGCAATGCCCTGATGGACAACTTCGCCCGCCAGATTCTTCTCTTTGCCTAACGATTCCATCACGAGTTGCTGGAGATATTTGGTGAACAACGCCAGCCGATCTTTGTATGGGAGAACGACCATGTCCTTCTCGCCTTTTCCGTTGCCGGCGTAATACCACATGAGTGCGAGCAGCATGGCGGCATTTTGTGCGACGTCAGCGACGCGAGTGCATTCGTCCATGGCGGCGGCGCCGGCGAGGAAGGCATCGATGTCAAAGCCTTCCAGCGCCATCGGTAGTAGCCCGACTGCGCTCATAACCGACGTGCGTCCGCCAATCCAATCAAGCATTGGGAAACGCGCGAGCCATCCGTTCGCTTCGGCATGCTTGTCCAATTCGCTTCCAACGCCGGTCACAGCGAGAGCGTGCATGGCAAACTGAAGTCCTTTCGCAGCAAACTTCGCTTCCGCCTCGAGCATCCCGTTTCGTGTCTCTTTCGTCCCGCCGGACTTTGAAACAACGATGACGAGCGTTTGTGCGAGTCCCTCTCCTATCCGCTCAAACACGCGATCGAAACCTTCAGGGTCGGTGTTGTCGAAGAAAAAGATGTCCATTGGATCGTCTGGCGAGCCGAGCGCAGCTGACACGAATTGCGGCCCCAGCGCCGAGCCGCCGATCCCAATGTGCAGAATGTGCACGAAGCGCTTTCCGTTTTCCGCAGTGATTTTTCCGGCGTGAACATCTTGTGCGAATGCTTTGATGCGCCGAATCGTGTCTTCGATTTCCGCCCGGATTTCCGGTGTCGGCGCCAGCGCAGAATTCCTCAGCCAGTAATGACCAACCATTCGGTTCTCTGTGGGATTAGCGATTACTCCCGCCTCCAATTCCCGCATCGCCGCAAACGCATGCTCGATTTGCGGCCCCATTTTCTCGAACAAATCGTCCGGAAATTTCATCCGGCTGACGTCGAGAGAAAAGCCGAGCTCACGGTATTCCAAAAAATATCGTTGAAATCGCTGCCAGAGTGAGGAAGAGGCCATGTTGTGAGAATACCGAAGTGAAATTCGATTGCGACGTCAAGTCGCGACAATAACTTCGTCTTCAATCATGAGTGCCCCCACCAGGCAACAAGTACCGCATTTGTTTACGGGTATTATCGCGCTCGGACTCGCGGCAATCATTTTCTTCGCTGCTCAGCGGATCCTGATTCACCTCGAACACGCCACCATTATTTCCACGGCTCCCGAAAGATTTGTTCTCAAAAACCAGGGACTGGCGTTTCAACGCGCCGCCGCGCATTCGCCGAACGTATTGATGCTTTATGGCAGTTCGGAATTATTGGTGCCCGCGGCACCGGAACGAGGGAGCATTTTCTTCCGCACTGCGCCAACAGGTTTCCAGCTTTCGCCGGTTGGCGGCGGCGGTGCGAATCCGTTGACCATGTTGCAAAGAGTCGGCGCACTCGGCTCAGCTTTGCGCGGCAAAAGAGTGGCCTTCTCGCTTTCGCCCGCCTGGTTTTGCACGGCAAAGCCCGGGACCCAGGGGTACAAAGGGCATTTTTCGCCCATGGCGGCGACCGAGATGGTGTTTGGCACTGCGCTGGGTTTTGAACTGAAGCGCGACATCGCTGCACGCATGCTCCAGTTTCCGGAAACGCTTGAACAGCGACCACTCCTCGAATTTGCGTTAAGACGTCTTGCCTCCGGACAATTACTTGATCGCGTGGTCTTCTGCGCCATCTGGCCGGCGGGAAAAATTCAGACTGCCTTGTACGAGCTGGAAGATCATTGGGCAGCGGTCCATCACATCCAGCGTCAAACAAAACCGCCGCCACGGTTGCAGGAAGAAACAGTCGATTGGACACAATTCATCGCCAAAGCGAGCAAAGCCAGGCCTGCGGATGCCGGGAACATCCAAAAACCTTCGCTCTTCGACAGGAAAGTCACTGCCGGCTCGCGTGACGTCGGATTCCTCAGCGGCGTCAAAGGATCACCGGCATGGATCGATCTGGATCTGCTCCTGCGTTGTCTCACAACTATTCACGCGCGACCACTCATTCTCAGCATGCCTTTGGCCGGCGACTTTTACGATCACGCGGGCATTTCGCGCCCGGCTCGCGACGAGTTTTACAGGAAGCTTCCTGCGCTCGTGGAGCAATACCATTTTCCGGTAGTCGAATTTCAGGAGCACGACGAAGACCCCGCTTTTCTTATCCATCACCAGAGTCATCTCACAGCAAAAGGCTGGGCATATTACGACCGTGCCCTTGACGATTTCTTTCACGGGCGTTTGCCACGAAGCTGAGAAGTGATCGCCGTTCATCCATCGAAGCGCGACGCCGCAAATCTAGATGAAACCAGATCGGCAATATGTCCGTCGTCGTTAGCTCCTGGTTATGGACTAAAGCAGTCGCTCGATTGCAGAGCTGCCTCTTGCATGAAATTCGATTGCAGTGCCGGGGCTCGGGAATAGCTTCGCGGTATCATGGAACGTGCCCAGGGCAGGCAAGGCATGCCGCATTTGTTTTCGGGACTGCTCGCTTCCTGTTTGATCGCGGCCGTTTTGGTTGGCACAGAAATGGTAGCGGTTCATCTCGAACGAGCGACCACTCGTTCGACGGCTCCCGAGTTGTTTTCGCTCAAAAACCAGGGCCTTGCGTTTCAACGGGCAGCCGCGCGTGCTGCTAACGTGTTGCCGTTTTATGGCAGCTCAGAATTAACAGCCGTTCGTGTCCCAGAGAGGGCGCACATTTTTTTTCGCACTGCGCCAACGGGTTTCCAAGTTTCCGCAGTCGGCAAGGGGGGCGCGAACTCACTGATCATATTGCAAAAAATTGCGGCGCTAGGTTCGGACTTGCGCGGCAAAAAGGTTGCTATCTCGCTTTCTCCCGGCTGGCTTTTGACGCCAGGTTTCTGGTGGTTGGAATGGTATAGGGGAAATTTTTCGCCGATGGCAGCAAGCGAAATGGCGTTCGGGACCGCACTCGATTTTGAACTAAAGCGCGACATCGCTTCGCGCATGCTGGAATTTCCGAGCACGCTGAAAAACAGTCCATTTCTTGAATGCGCGTTGAAACTACTGGCTTCCGGTCATTGGCGGGATCGCGTCATGTTCTGCGTACTCTGGCCGATCGGAAAAGCACAGACGACCATACTAGAGTTACAGGATCATTTTGCGGCGTTGAATTACATTCGCCTTAAGATCAAGCCTGCCCCGGCGGGCCGTCTGCAGACACTCGATTGGCCGAAGCTTATTGCGAGCGTCGGCGGAGTGAATGCCACCGATGCGGTCAAGGTTCCAATAGCTTCGAGTCTGAAGGAAGAAGCAAAACGTGGTTCCAGTGACGTGACATTTAAAAACGACATGAATGCGTCACCGGGGTGGATCAACTTGGAATTGCTCTTGCGTACGCTTGCAAGGGTTCAGGCGCATCCAGTAGTGCTTAGTATGCCGATCCCCGGCAACTACTATGATCAGAAAGGCGTGTCGCGTTCGGCTCGCGAAGATTACTACCTAAAGCTTCGCACGCTCGTGCAATCATACCATTTTCCGCTTGTTGAATTTAAGGAGCACGACGAGGACCCGGCTTTTCTTTACCTTCACAAAAGTCACCTCACTGCCAAAGGCTGGATGTATTACAATCGTGCGCTCGATGATTTTTATCACGACCGTTTGCCACGACGCTAACAAGTGATCACCTTTTCATTGCTCGAAGCATCACGACACGGTGCGCCTCTTCCATGATAGCTGCGGAATTCGAGGACAAGGTTTTGCAACTCCTGGCTTCGGTAGGCGAGACCGATGAGGTACTCACCAACCTCGATCTGCCCCTCTACGATTATCAGGTGCTCGACTCGATGAGAACCGTTCAACTCATCCTGATGGTCGAAGAAGAATTCGGATTAAAAATTTCGCCGGCGGAATTTGAACGCGAACGCTGGCGCACACCTCGAGCTGTGATCGCCGATCTCCAGGAGCGGATGCGCATGTGAACTGGCTCGACCGACATCCCGCGGTGCATCGCGTGCTGCTGATTCTCTATTATCTCGTCGTCATTCTGGCTTTGATCGCGATCTATGGCCGTGGCGATTTCCGCACGCCGCCCTTTGTGTATCAGGGCTTCTAGTGAATCTGATACAACGAATCGATCACTGGGCCACAGCGGCACCCGAGGCAATCGCACACCTTAGCGGCGACAGCACTCTGAGATACGGTGAACTGCGCAGGCGCTCGGACGGGCTCGCGTCGTACCTGACAAAGCGTTTCAGCGACGATCGCAGACCGATTGCCGTGCTCGGGCATCGCGAGCCAGAAATGCTGATTGCATTTCTTGGCGCGGTAAAATCCGGCCGTACTTATGTCCCAATAGACATAACGCTACCGCAGACGCGGATAGATCAAATCCTGGCAAGTTCGAACGCTGCGTTAACCCTAACTCCTGATCAGATCCGGCAATTCTCCACGGCTGAACTGGGCGCACCCACGATACCCGTCGAGAAGAACGACCCATTTTATATCCTCTTCACAAGCGGCAGCACCGGCGAACCCAAAGGCGTGATCATCACGCTCGCCTGCCTCGAACATTTCATTAGCTGGGTGTTGGCGGAGCAGGAGTTCAGCAAACGCGCCGAAGTATTTTTGAATCAGGCGCCGTTCTCGTTCGATCTGTCGGTAATGGATTTGTATTGCAGTCTCGTAACGGGCGGTACGCTCTTCAGTATCAGCCGGGATTTGATCGAAAATCCCAAAAAGCTTTACGGCGCACTCGCGACTTCCGAGGTCACCACGTGGGTTTCGACACCGTCGTTTGCACAGATGTGTCTCGTCGAAGACAAGTTTGCCGAGGCGATGCTGCCGCGCGTGCGGCGGTTTCTTTTTTGCGGTGAAACACTCGCACCCCAAACCGCAGCTCAACTCCTCGCGCGCTTTCCACAAGCGCAAGTTTGGAACATGTATGGCCCCACAGAAGCAACTGTCGCTACGACCTCCATTCACATTGACTCTGCGATCCTGGAAAAATATTCGCCGCTGCCGGTGGGTCGCGTAATGGCCGGCACAAAAATCGTCATTGTTGATGAGAACGGCGCGGAGTTGTCCGCTAACGAGCGCGGCGAAATCATTATCGCAGGGCCGAACGTAAGTCCCGGTTATGCTGGGCGCCCCGATCTCACAGCCCGGGCTTTTTTCGAGTATCGCGGCTTGCGCGCGTACAAGACGGGTGACGTCGGCCGCTTCCGTGACAGCCTGCTGTTTTTTGAAGGCCGCATCGATGAGCAAATTAAGCTGAGCGGATACCGCATCGAGCTCGGCGATGTTGAAGCGAATCTGCGCGCGCTGCCGAGCGTGCGCGATGCAGTCGTGATTCCGGTGATCAAGAGCGGCGCCACTCAATCGCTAACCGCTTTCGTGACGTTGTTGGCGCGAAATGAGACGTCAGACTTCACGCTGGCGCACAATCTGCGCAGCCAACTCGGTGAGCGCCTGCCAGTGTACATGTTGCCGCGTAAATTTATTTTTCTCGATACGTTTCCCATGACGGCCAACGGCAAGGTGGACCGAGCCGCGCTGGCCGGGTCGCTGTGATTCCCTACGCAGATTTCACCTACTTCGTCCTGCTGCTTTACGTAGCAGTGCCGACAGTGATTCTCGGTTTGTTCGGCCGTGCCGGCTGGCGCTGGGCTCTCGTCGTCACCACGGTCATGCTCCTCGTGCAGTACGAGGACGTGCTTCACTTGCGAGCGCATTTCCCGGTACGCGAAATCTGGCTCGTATTGGCGTTCGCCTTCTGGCAATGGCTGATCGTGCGCGCGTTCGTAGGCGCCGGCGCGCGCGCAGGCTGGCTGTTCTACGCCGCAATCGGGCTTAGCGTGCTTCCACTGGCACTGGCGAAAGTGATTCCGCTGGTCTCACCGAAAACTCAGTTCGGATTTCTTGGGATTTCTTACGTTACGTTTCGCGCGCTCGATATCGTGTTTTGCCTGCGGGACGGCGTTATCGCGAGGCCTGGCGCCGTCGATCTATTCATGTTTCTGTTTTTCTTTCCGACGATTTCCGCCGGCCCGATCGATCGTTATCGCCGGTTCGCTCCCGACTGGAGAAAGACACGAAGCCGCGTTGCGTTCCTAACTGATCTCGACTCCGCGGTGCAGCACTTTTTTCGCGGCTTGCTCTATAAGTTCATCCTCGCTGCGCTGATCGAACAACACTGGCTCAGGCCGGCTGGGCACAGCGATAGCTTCGGTGCTCTGGTCAGTTACATGTATGCCTACAGTTTCTATTTGTTCTTCGACTTCGCCGGATACAGCGCTTTTGCCATCAGCATCAGTTATTTGTTTGGCGTCCACACTCCGGAAAACTTTAACCGGCCGTTCCTGGCGCGGAACATTCGTGATTTCTGGAATCGCTGGCATATCACCCTTTCCTTCTGGTTTCGCGATCACGTTTACATGCGCTTCTTGCTCGCGGCTGCACGCGGCAAATGGTTCAAAAGCATGCACACCGCCGCGATTCTCGGATACTTCCTGGCCTTCGGATTAATGGGGCTATGGCACGGCATTGAGCTGCGCTACATCCTGTACGGTCTTTATATGGCAACGCTGCTCTCTGCGTTCCACATTTTCTCCAGCTGGAAAAAGGTTCATCAGCAGTGGCGCGAAGGCCCGCTCTGGAATGCGCTCGCCATTTTCATCACTTTCAACGCGGTTTGCTTCGGCCTGCTAATTTTCTCTGGGCGCATCGGTGCTGCGCCGATTGTAGAAAAACCGCCCGAGAAACTTTCGACGCTGAAAGATGTTCCTTAGCTCTCGGGATTTACTGGAAAATGCTTGTTCTTAAGATGCTCGGGCACAGATTTGGTTTGCTCCGCCTCGATCTGTTCGGTCGCGGCGTTCAGTGAATCGTACGCTTCGCGGTTTTTAGGGGCGTGGCACATGTAAGCGGTCGCGTGCGCGAGAGGAATGCGCGCCTCCGGCATCCCGACAAATTCCACCGCCTGTTGCGTCGCGATCGCAAGCTGCAACGCTTCAGGGTCAGCAAGGCCAACGTCTTCACTTGCGAAAATCACGATGCGCCGCGCGATGAAACGGAAATCTTCCCCGGCGTGCAGCATTTTCGCCAGCCAGTACATCGCGCCTTTTTCATCCGAAGCGCGCATGCTTTTGATGAATGCGCTGATCGTGTCGTAGTGCGCGTCGCCGACACGATCGTAAACGACGGCCTTCTGCTGGATGCTTTCCTCAGCGATTGCGAGCGTGAAGTGTATTGTAGCAGCGGCGCCCTCGCCGCTCTTTTGCAATGACAACGCGACCGGAGCCTCGCATCCGCGCAACTCGCGCGGATTCTTTTGAATGTACTCCCGAAATTTTTGCGTCTGCTCTGCGCTGCGGACGACGTGATCGAAGCTTTCCTTTTGCCAAAACGTTCCGGCACGGCCCAGTAACTTGTTAACGCTATGTGCAGCGGTCGATTTCCACGCCTGTGTTATCTCTGACAGTGTATGCTTGCCGAGGGGCGATACTAACACATGGACGTGATTGGCCATCACACTGAAGTCTTCCAACCGGTACTTCGTTCGGTCATCATGTCGCAGCACTTCTTCGACGATTTGCCGGACTTCTGGCCGTCCCAGGAGACATTCTCCGTGTCCTTCATCCAGCCATGCCTCCCACCGGTCCGGAAACAAACGGTAATATTCTTCTTCGTCGCGCAGGCTCCAGGGCTCAGGATGCGCTTTGAGCCATGCGTCCCGTTCTTGCATCCATTGATAGACCCGCTCGCGCGGCATCGAGTCTGCCGTGCGCCAGGTGACGAAATACATGGCGCCGTCTTGTCGCCAGTGAGGCAGGTTGCCGCCACGCAGGCGCCCAACTGGAGCGCTGGGGTCAAAATAGTGCAGACGTAGCGGCGCCTCACGCGACGAGGGCGTCGCGGCCACAGTTACAGGCGTGGTTAGCACGCCAATCTCGAGCGCATTTAGACATTTGCGCGCATCGCCGTCACTCAGCTTCGCCAGATGGCGGCGCGCATCCTTGTCCATCGTCACATCGTAATCTCCAAGGCCGCGCCCTTTGTCGGCTAACGCGCGATCGATCAATTGCTCCAGTTGTTCGACGCTGAGCGGTTCTAGTCGAAAAACCTGTGAGCGCGAGACCAGCGCGCTGTTCACGTAGAAAAACGGATTGTATGTGGTCGCACCGATAAGGCGGAGATTTCCAGCTTCGACATCCGGCAACAGGATGTCCTGTTGCGCCTTATTGAAATGATGAATCTCATCGACGAACAAGATCGTCTTTTGACCCGATGTGCGGAGCCGATTTGTGCCCGCGGCAAGCACACGCCGCATTTCGGCAACATTGCTTTCCACGCCGCTGATTCGAACAAATTTCGCATGCGTCATCTCAGCGATCACACGTGCAAGCGTAGTCTTTCCGCTGCCAGGCGGCCCGTAGAAAATCACCGAGGGCAGGCGATCAGCTTCAATCGCGCGGCGCAAAAGTTTACCCGGCCCAAGAATGTGTTCCTGGCCGACAAATTCCTCCAGCGATCGCGGTCGCATGCGCGTGGCGAGCGGCGCACCGGTATTTACCGTTTCAATCTCCTGCTCTTCCTCGAATAGGTCCTGCACGTGAGAAATTACGGCGCGCTCCTGATGCAAGCAACGTGCCCATACTAACGCGATCGGTCTGCGTCATGCTTAAACATATTGCAGCTTGCGCTGCCAACGCTCGATAAGCGAAAACTGCGGATAGATGAAGCCGCTCAGCGCGCCGCGCCAGCCATTTGTTGGGCTGGCGTTGATGGCCGCGACGGGAATTACGGTAGCGGAAATCGTTCCGCTGCCATCTACCGTATTGTTACCTGCGATACTTCTCGCGATCTGCATCCTCATTGCCCTCTGCTGGCCGAAATTAGCTGCGACATATCTCATGGTCGCAGCTGGTTTTTTTCTGCTGCACAAATTCGCGACAACGAACACGCCAGGCCAGCAGCTCGCGGACAAACTTGGCGAGCGGCCGCGCGTCGTAACAGCAGTCGGACACGTGATCAGTGAGCCAAAGATTTCGTCCAGCGGATTCGCAACCTTTCTGCTCAAGCTGAGATCAATTGAATTCGAAGGCAAAAACGAATCCACGCACGCAGCCTGGCAGATTCGTTGGAAAGGCGCGCCGGAGTTCGGCGATGAACTGAAACTTTTTGGAACCGCCGAACCGATCGCTCCGCCGCGTAACCCTGGCGAGTTCGATATGCGGGCGTACCTTGAGCGACATGATGTCCGTCGAATGCTCTTCGTCCGTTATCCAGAGGACGGCACGCTGATCCACCACGACGGCGGAAATCGAGTCCTGCGCGCTGCACAAGCGTCACGCACATGGATTCAAAACGCGCTGTGTCGCGGTCTGGACAATGCACCCGAGGCGAAAAGTTTTATCAGTGGAATCGTGCTTGGCATCCGGCACGATTCGCCGGAGGACATTGAGGAACCGTTTCAGCAAACCGGCACGATTCACCTTTTTGCCGTCGCTGGCTTGCACGTGGGAATTATGGCGGCGCTTTTGTGGGTGCTCGCTGCGATCGCGCGCCTGCCGCGCAAGCGTGCAGCGGCATTCATCATTCTATCGCTCTTTTTCTATGCGGCCGTAACGGGGCTGCACATCCCTGCGTTACGCGCGGCTGTCATGGCTTCAATCATCGTCGGCAGTTACTTCTTCGAACGACAAGTATTTCTGCCAAACAGCCTCGCGGCAGCGGCGTTTTTCATTCTCGGCTGGAACACGAATGAATTGTTTTCGACCGGCTTCCAGCTTTCCTTCGCGGTGGTTGGCGCGATTGTGCTGTTCGCCGACCCGTTGTTCAGACTTTTCCAGCGGCGCGCTGCTCCGGATCCTTTTCTGCCGCAAAGCCTGGTGCGCGGTCCACGCCAATGGATGTACTCCAGCTACGAATGGCTTTGCGGTGGCGCATCTGTGTCGCTTGCGGCGTGGATTGGTTCATTGCCGTTGATTCTTTGGTATTTCCACCTCGTCACGCCGATTTCTTTTCTGGCAAACCTGGTTGTCGTCCCGATCGCATTCTTTGTCCTCGCCGTTGCACTCCTGTCGCTGATCACTACGCCGCTGCTCCCGTGGGTCGCTGTTGTTTTCAATAATGCTAACTGGACACTGGCCACGCTAGTCATCGGCATCGTTCATCTGTTCGCGCAAATTCCCGGCGGACACTTTTATGTTGGCGAACCTGATTGGGGCGGCCGGATCTCTGCAAAGGTAACGGTGCTGGACTTAGGCGCGGGCGCGGCCGCTCACGTACGCGTGAATGGCCACGACTGGTTGGTCGATTGTGGAAGCGAACACAATTACGAGCGCATCGTGCGCCAGTATCTGCACTGGGCTGGCGTGAATCGGCTCACCGGATTGGTGCTCACCCACGGTGATTCGCAGCACATCGGTGGAGTCACGCAATTGTTGAGCGATTTCCCGAGGGTTCTTGTGATCGATAATCCTGCGCCCGATCGCTCGCTCATTCATCGACGGCTGTCGCGAATGGTGTCGGAACTGGAAGGACGCGGGCGCAAACCTGTTGAAGTGGCCGC
>JBARMF010000460.1:0-1514 GCA_049802315.1 Candidatus Udaeobacter sp. | reverse complement strand
GTTGTGAGCACTGGAGTCTTTAAGTTGCGCAATGGAATGGCTGTGGCCGTGAACAACGATCTTGCGCCTAAACCGGAGCTGAATCCGAAACCGCCAGATACGTAAGGTGAATGACGAAGCACGAATGACGAATGACGAAAGAAATCTGAACCACTGTCATCCCGAGCGAAGTCGAGGGACCTCGTTGAATAACTTTGACGTGAGGCCACGGGATTCCTCGACTGCGCTTTGCTCCGCTCGGAATGACGAATCGTTAGCGAAATGACATCATTCACCGATCTCTTCATCAAGCGTCCCGTACTGGC
The DNA here is from genome assembly GCA_049802315.1 of Candidatus Udaeobacter sp. Lineage (GTDB taxonomy): Bacteria > Verrucomicrobiota > Verrucomicrobiia > Chthoniobacterales > UBA10450 > Udaeobacter. Next base: position 1,209 of record JBARMF010000460.1, on the reverse strand, counting down.
TATTGTAGTCAGCTTCGTCATCCTCATCGCGGGATTACAGGCGATGAAAACGTTGAACGTTCGCCAATATCCGCGCAGCGACATCGCAGCGATCACCGTCACTACGGTTTACGTCGGCGCGGATGCCGAGTTAGTGCGGGGCTTTATTACCACGCCGGTCGAGCGGGCCATCGCAGCTGCGGATGGAATTGATTACATCCAATCACAAAGCACTCAGGGGATGTCGACGATCACCGCGCGATTGAAGCTCAACTACGACGCGAACAAAGCGCTCTCCGACATCAGCGCGAGGGTGGACGCGATCCGAAACAATCTGCCGCCGGAATCACAGATCCCGGTCATCGCCATTCAGGCCGCAGATTCGCAATTTGCTTCCGCGTACTTGAGTTTCACTTCGGACATCCTTCAGCCTAACGAGGTCACAGATTATCTCGTGCGGCTCGTCCAACCGCGACTCACGGCCCTCGGCGGCGTCCAAAAGGCGGACATTCTCGGCGGGCGCACTTTCGCGATGCGCATCTGGATGAAGCCGGACCGGATGGCAGCGTTGAATATCAGTCCTTCGCAGGTCCGCGATGCATTGACGAAAAACAATTTCCTTGCAGCGGTCGGCAACACCAAGGGCTCGCTTTTGCAGGTAAACTTGACCGCCAACACGGACCTGCACACGGCGGACCAGTTCAAGCAGTTGGTTATTCGTCAGGATAAGAATACGCTCGTTAGGGTAGGCGACATTGCCGACGTCGTGCTCGGCGCGGAAGACTACAACACCGAAGTGCGGTTCTCCGGACAAAAGGCTGTTTTCATGGGCATCTGGGTGCTGCCAAACGCCAACTCGCTCGACGTGATCAAGCGCGTGCGTGTCGAGCTTGAGCAAATCAAAAAGGAATTGCCCAAAGGCATGACGGCGGAGATGGCGTATGACGCCACGGCCTACATCAACGACGCGATTCACGAAGTCGTAAAAACGTTGATCGACACTCTACTGATCGTGATGCTGGTGATCTTTTTGTTCCTGGGCTCGGTCCGATCCGTCATCGTCCCGATTGTCGCGATTCCGATCTCGCTAATCGGCGCTCTGTTTTTAATGCAGCTGTTCGGGTTCAGCCTGAACCTGCTAACGCTTCTTGCGATCGTGCTTTCAGTCGGATTGGTCGTAGACGATGCGATCGTGGTCGTAGAAAATATCGAACGCCACATCGCAGAGGG
>JBARMF010000459.1:0-5688 GCA_049802315.1 Candidatus Udaeobacter sp. | reverse complement strand
AAATTGGAGATCGATGTTCAGGCGCAGGAGTTAATTGGGAAATTGCTTCTCGAAGAATTTCCCGCGCACGCGCTGTACGGCGAAGAAGGGATCGTGGGAGATCAATCCAGCGACCATCAATGGATTGTCGATCCGCTGGATGGAACGGTGAATTATTTCTACGGAATTCCTCATTTTTGCGTTTCCATCGCGCTGCGCCTGCACAAGCAGCTCGTCGTTGGCGTGATTTACGATCCCATTCGTGGCGAGATGTGGACCGGACAACGAGGCGAGGTTTCGAAATTGAACGGAGCTCCGATTCATGTGAGCGATCGCGCGGAGCTCGCCGAAGCCATTATCTCGATCGGTCTCGCCAAAACCGGAGAGACGATCAACACGAATTTCCCACTGCTTCAGCAAATGATTCATCGCGTGCGCAAATGCCGCGTGCTCGGAAGCGCGGCGCTCGACATGGCTTACGTGGCGTGCGGACGATTCGACGCATACATTGAAACGGGAATTAGTTTGTGGGACATCGCCGCTGGTTCGCTCCTGGTTGAAAACGCCGGTGGAACTGTCGATCTTCGCCCGCGCGAGAACATGAAAGACAAATACAGCATCGTCGCGTCAAACGGTCTGATCGATCTCAAATTGTAATGACGAAGCTCGAATGACGAATGACGAAAGAAACACGAATGCTCAAATGACGAAGGAGCAAGTGAAAAGCTTTCGTCATTCGGACTTTGTCATTAATTCGTCATTCGTCATTCGTCATTCGCCATTTCTCCCATGATTCGCTCCGGCATCGGTTACGACATCCATCGTTTCGCCGACGGACTGAAATTGATATTAGGCGGCGTCGAGATCGCGCACGCGCGCGGACTGGAGGGACACTCGGACGCCGACGTTCTCTCGCACGCGATCGCAGATGCATTGCTCGGCGCGATCGGCGCCGGCGACATTGGCCAGCATTTTCCAAACACCGACGAATCGATCCGCGGCATCAGCAGCATGGAGATTTTGAAGCGCGTCGGCAATTTGCTAAACGAGAGAAACGCGCGGGTCATCAATATTGACGCAACGGTGATCGCCGAGGCACCAAAACTTGCGCCGCACGTTCCGGCGATGCGGCAAGAAATTGCGACAGCAATCGGCGTGAGCGAATCCGATGTGAGCGTGAAAGCGACCACGAACGAAAGACTCGGCCCAATCGGGCAAGGCGAAGGCATTGCCGCAATCGCGATCGCCACAGTCGAAATGATAGGGCGCGACCGCCGGGCGCGCCGAACAACCGATGGACGGCCCGGCGGTCCGTCCCTACCAAGCTAAATGCCGCTGCAGTTTTTTAATACCTACTCGCGCGAAATTGAGGAATTCGAGCCACGCGATCCGACGGCGCGTCCAATCAGAATGTACACGTGCGGTCCGACCATCTATAGCCGGGCGCACATTGGAAATTTCCGCGCCTACATCTTCGAAGATCTGCTTCAACGGCACTTGGAACTGCGCGGCTATAAGGTGCATCGCGTGATGAATATCACGGATGTGGAGGACAAGACGATTCGCGGCGCGCGCGAAGCCGGCGTTCCCCTCCAAAAGTTCACAGAACAATTCAAAGAGGCCTTCTTCGAGGATGCCCAGACGTTGCGTATCAAGCGCGCAGACGAGTACCCTGCCGCGACCGACCAACGTTACATCGACAGAATGATCGAAATGATCAGTGCGCTGATTTCAAAACGGCTCGCTTACCAGGCCGACGACAAATCAGTTTACTTTCGCATCAACAAGTTTCCGGATTACGGAAAGCTCGCGCACTTCGATCTAACGCAGTTGCAATCGACAGGGCGCGTGAAACATGACGAATACGACAAGGAACACATCGGCGATTTCGCGTTGTGGAAAGCTTGGGACGAAGCAGATGGTGCCGTAAAATGGGATTCGCCCTGGGGGCCGGGCCGTCCTGGCTGGCACATCGAGTGCAGCGCGATGTCCATGGCGTTGCTCGGCGATCAGATCGATATCCACTGCGGCGGTGTCGATAACATCTTCCCGCATCACGAAGCGGAGATCGCGCAGAGCGAGGGCGTGACCGGAAAGAAGTTCGTGAGTTACTGGCTGCATTGCGCGCATCTGCTAGTGGACGGCCAGAAAATGGCAAAGTCGTTAGGGAATTTTTACACCGTCCCGGATGTTCTGGCCAAGGGTTACACTGGACGCGAGCTCCGTTACGCGCTTTTGCGGGTGCATTATCGCGTGCCGTTGAATTTCACCTGGGAAGGAATGAATGAGGCCCGCGAGTCGTTAGGCCGAATCGATGAGTGGCTGGCGCGGCTGAGAGAGTTGGTAGGGACGCCGCGCGGCGGCGTCCGGTCGGCGCAGCGCGCCGACCCTACCTCGCAATTTGAAGACGCGCTCGATGACGATCTCAACATTTCTGCTGCGCTCGGTTTTCTATTCGAATCCATTCGGGAAACCAATCGCGCGATGGATCAAAACGAAATGGACGCGGCTTCGGCAAGCACATGGCTGGACTGGTGGAACCGGATCAACACTGTCCTTGATCTTGCAACTGAGACTGACGTCGCCATTCCGGACGAAGTGGCGCAGCTTGCAGAAGAACGCGTGAACGCACGGCGAGAAAATAATTGGAAACGCAGTGACGAACTGCGCGAGCGGATCTCTGCGCTTGGCTGGGAAGTGCGCGATACGAAAGATGGGCCAAAGCTTACGCGCGGCGCTGGACCCGCGTAGCACATTTTGCGTTCATTGGTCTTCGAACGTGTAATTAAACCGCTCGATCTCAGCAGCGAACCGAGTGCGCACGAGTTCGCGAAGTTCGTCATCGTAATATTTTGAGTAATGCTCGCGATTTGAGCGGTTGTATTGCGGCAGGGTTGGTGGCGAAATGCCAATCGCCGTGCACACAGCACGAAAGTCGTCGGTCAGACTTTCGAACCGCATGATGTAATTAACATTGGCGAACGGATCCTCTTCGCCGTCGTCCAGTTGCAGATAGTCCGGCACCGAGACAGCTTTGGAAATTATCCCGCGGAATTGTTTTCTGTTCCAAGCTTCGGGATTTTGCGTGGGCGTGAAATAGTACGACACCATTCGATCCCACGGATTGCGCACGCAGGCGAACTTATACAGATCGCGAAATTGCTCGTTCTCCAAGGCATCTCGATACTCGCTCAGCGTCGAGTGTTTCTTGATCTTGTAATTTGGATTGCGCAGTCCGAACCGCTCAATCCCGTCCTGCTCTTTTCGTAGGGCAACTAGTTGATCCTCCGAGTAATCGCGCAGCACACTCTGAATCGAGTTACCGGCTGTTTTTGGAATGTGAACGAACAGGAAACGTTTCTGCAGCGAGATCATTCCTAGCCTCAGTCTAGCTCATATTGCTTATGTCTTGCCACTAAGCCACGTGTTACTTATTGTCGTTCACACGTGAAAGCAGCGCCGGTGCCCCCCCGCGGCGAGGCGGAAAGTCGGTATGAATCATTCGCCTCGACTCGTTGGTCAATAGTCCTCGAAGCTGGCAATTCGGCGACAGTGTCCGCTCACGCATTCAATGCGCTGTCGGAACTATGCCAAATTTATTGGCGCCCGCTGTATTCCTTCCTGCGCCGACAAGGATGTGGCCCAGAGGATGCCCGGGATTTGATCCAGGGCTTTTTCGCTGACCTGATCGAGACTCGTGCATACGCGCGCGCCGACCGCGAGAAAGGGCGGTTCCGTTCTTTTCTCCTCGGCACACTAAAACATTTCGCCGCCGATGTGCACGATCGTGGACGCGCATTGAAACGCGGCGGCGGAATGATTCTTACGAGCTTGGACGATCAAGCTACCGCAGAGGCGGAGGCGCAAATTGCGCGAACAACGAAATGGCAACCGGAGGAAGTCTACGACCGTGAGTGGGCAGCGCTGCTTTTGCGGCAGGCGGTGGATCGGCTCACAAAAGAGTGCGCGCTCGCCGGCAAAGCAGACCTTCTGAGCCACTTGATGCCATATCTTTCAGCCACCGAAGAATCGGCTATTCCGTACGAACAGATGGCGCAACAAACGCATCGGCCAGTCGCGACATTGCGCAGCGATGTTGCCCGATTGCGCAAACGTTATCGCACAATTCTACGCGAAGTCGTGCGCGATACGGTGTTTCAAACCGAAGACGTGGACGAAGAACTGCGATATTTGTGCCGCGTCCTGGCCGCGCGGTAGTCTGACAATGAAACCCGCCCCGCAGGAGATTTCGACCTTGCTCGAGTTGTGGTGGCGTGCTTGAGGAAACACCCGGTGGCGGGCTGGGCTGCTGACTTGTTTGTTACGCGCCGCGACTGCCCGACTTTTAACGCATTCGCCGCGATGTCTCAAATTGCTTCGAGTGCTGCTTTCAGCCTTTTGACCGCCGGGTCGATAAATTCAGTTCCATTCGCTTAGGTCTAGGAATTAGTTTGCGCAATATGCGCGCGAAAACGGAGGAATTTTCCCATGCAGCGTAACCCTTCACGATCAGTTCTCCGGTTTGGGTGATCTGCGGGAGCGTGGCCGATGATCGCTTCAAATAAGCAAAACGCGCCAGACGATTTTCATGCAGCAGTAACGTCGCGCAGCGCACTTCCTGCAGCAACCCGCCTCAGGCGGGTTTTATGCGTGCGCTTGTGTCAAGGTAAGCGGGCAGTAATCCGCAGGGATGAGAAAGTTTAAGCTTGATAATTGCTCGCCACGGAATCAAACCAGGGGTTGCTATGAAGGCGCTATCTAGAAGATTCCGGTTTCTTGTATTAGGCGTAATTGTAACCGTAGGTGTCGTCAGCTGCTACACTTTTCCATCCATCACGAACACAGCACCCTTTTTCGGTGTCGGGATTGGAAATTACAGCAAAAACAGCCCCCCAATATACGTTCGGTGGAAGAGCGAAGATAAATTCAAGGCAGCGTTGGAACAGGTTTGTGGGCATCACGGCGAGTATGACCTCTTCATTCTGCGGGATAATCATAAAGTGGACCATTGGACAAAAAATTGTAATCCTAACCATCCGCGAAATATCCGGACTGTTAAGGTCACGAAATCCAAAGCCGCGGACAACATAGCGGCTGGAGAACCTGCCGCTAACGATCCTAATGTTATGCACAAAGTTCAATCTCCTGATCCAGGTGATATAATCATGGTTCTCAAAACGCTGGAACCAGCTCCATAATCTAAATCGCTTCTGAAAACTGGATGGGTCGTCCGTCAAAAGTATGCGTACGCGGCGGGACTGACCCTACATCTTCTTCTGATTGTTTCGGTTTCCTGTCGCGAGACATTGCGGGTTGTCGCCGAGGGACCAACGATTCTTCCTGTTTCAACTAAGAATTTCTCCCGCAAAGCGGAGGCGGCCGTTTCGGCGGCGCTCGGCCAGAAGCTGCCGGCGTCGAACCCGGTGCGCGAGACGCTCAATACGTATGTGCAGCTCGCGGGGATTGAAACCGGTTACGGATACTTTGCGCCAAATGTGCCGGCCGGTTACAGACTCGTCTTCGAGCTACATTACCGGGAGGGAAGAGTAGAATATGAGCTGCCGTCGGTCAGCAGCGCAGCGGCCGGACTGCGGATAGCCAGTTTGCTCGATAGCATCGGGCGCACCCCTTACGACGCTTTGCGGGAAATTTTGGTGAAGACGCTGGCGCAATCCGTCTGGCGCGAGCATCCCGACCTCGAGAGTGTTC
>JBARMF010000458.1:0-2492 GCA_049802315.1 Candidatus Udaeobacter sp. | reverse complement strand
GCACCCAATAAGAACCGATCTTTACGCATTCTTCGCATTCGCGACGATGCGGCTGCTTGATCGACTCAATCGCGATCGCATCCAGATGAGAACAGCCTCGGGTACTCATGATCGATTAGTGTGATGCCGTTGCGTTCGCTGATGCGTTACGCCGGGATGCGAGGCTCAGATGGATCCCGGAGACAGCCATTCCGCCTTCGCCGACAGCCGCTGCGCAACGCTTCACTGATCCAGAGCGGACATCGCCGGCGGCAAAGATTCCGGGGAGACTCGTTTCAAGCGGAGCGGGGCGGTGTTTGTTTTCACGCCACGCTGGTGCTTCTGTGACGTCGCTACCAGTTTTAACGAATCCTTTTTCGTCCCGCTCAATTTCCGGCGGCAACCAGTCCGTGCAGGGGCGAGCGCCAATCATGGAAAATACCGCCGGCGTTCGTACGACTCGGCGCTCGCCTGTCTTGGCATTTTCCAGTTCGATTTGTTCCAGCTTTTTTCCGCCGGACATTTTGCGGATCTCAGTGTTATAGAGAATCTCAATCTTTTCATGGGTCTGCACCCGACGCGAAAGATAGTCCGACATCTTGCTGGCAATGTTATTTCCCCTAACGACAAGTAGTACCTTGGCCGCACCCTCGGAAAGGAACATCGCTGCCTGGCCAGCTGAATTGCCGCTGCCAGCAACCACCACAGTTTCGTTGCGACAAAGCTGACCCTCCAGGGCGGTGGCAGCGTAATAAACGCCGACCCCTTCGAATTGTTCGCGGCCCTCGGCTTGCAGGCGCCCATAATCGGCGCCAGTCGTAATCAGGACGGCTTTTGCGCGGAGCGCCGTACTGCAACCTTCTGTTTCGAGGCATGCACGGTACTCGCCATCAGGATGGTATTGCAGGGAGAGGGCCTGGGCTGGTGTGGAAAATTTCGCGCCGAAGCGGTAGGCCTGAAGCTGAGCGAGCCAGGTTAATTCGCCGCCACCAATGCCGGTCGGAAATCCAAAGAAGTTTTCAATGAGCGACGAGGAACCGGCTTGTCCGCCCGGCGCATAACTTTCTACAACGACCGTCTTCAATCCCTCTGACGCAGCATACACCGCTGCCGCCAGTCCGGCAGGCCCAGCGCCAACAATTGCGAGGTCGCACAAAACTTCGGTTTCATTTTCGTCCGCGAGCGACCGCAGCAAGCCGGCTTCCCGGGCGACCTCGCGTAACGACGGCTTGCGCAAGCGCGCACCGGCCGGAGTGATCAGGACCGGCAAATCGCGAGTCGTTAGGTGAAAACGTTTGCTCAGTGCTTCGCCCTGTTCGCTCTCAAATTCTATCAGTCGATGCGGAATGCGATTCTTGTCGAGAAAATCATCGAGCTGATGTCCATCGCGCGCGTTGCGGCTGGCCAGAACACGCATGCCCGCAAATACGCGGTCGCGACGAAGCCGTCGTCGTCGCATGATCAACGCATCGACGATCGTCTTGCTCACGGCGGGAATCTCCGCCAGCGCGCGCCGAAGTTCGGCCGCCGGAATGTGAAGTATTTCGACCTCATCCGACGAGACCCTGGACGAACCGAGGATCGACGTGCCCTGTAGCATCGATACGTCGCCCATGAAATCACGCTCGCCCGCGGTAGCCAGGTTATATTCGGTGCCGTCGCGCGTCTCGAACGCTTCGAGTTCGCCGCGCAAAACAATTGCTAGTCCGAGATCACGCTGGCCGGCCTTAAATAGCACGTCGCCGCGTTTCATGATGCGGCGTTCGCCCAAAGGCTCAAGTAGCGAAAGCTGATAATCGTTCAGTTTTGGAAATGCGATGCTTTCAGTATCGCGGTAGAACTGTTCGTCTTGCTCGTCGTCGGTCACCTGCGAAACTTACCCGCGACTCCGCACAATCCAAATCTAAGGCACCCTGAACTTCCTGCGCATGAAGAAAGCGCACGCTTCCATTTCGTGGTAGGGACGCCGCGCTGCGGCGTCCGGACAGCGCAGTGCGCTGTCCCTACCAACTTAAAGCTCGGCGGGGTGCAATGTTCGCTTTGCATGTTCCAAGAGTGCTAAGTTCTCTCATGCCGCACCGAACCTACGAATTCGTTCAGCTTGATGTATTCACGCAGACGTCGCTAGCGGGTAATCCGCTGGCGATCTTCCCTGACGCTGGTGAGTTGACTGACGCCGAGATGCAAGCCCTGGCGCGCGAGATAAATCTTTCGGAAACGACTTTCATTTTCCCGCGCGATGCCGCGACTGAAGTTCGGGAAGGGAAGAAAGTCCGAATCTTTACGGTCGAAACAGAATTGCCATTTGCCGGGCATCCAACCCTCGGGACAGCGTTGTATTTGTATGCGTCGGAATCCAGGAAGCCCGCCGAAATCACTCTCGACTTGAAAGCCGGGAAAATTCCCGTGCGCTTTACTGCGAATTCCGAGAACGCGGATGGTGGTCGAGTGGATGGTCACGTGTTTGGTGAAATGCGCCAGCGCGATCCTGAATTCGGAACTCCGCTTTCGCG
>JBARMF010000457.1:0-1840 GCA_049802315.1 Candidatus Udaeobacter sp. | reverse complement strand
GCATCAATTGCGCGAACACTTCCCACGTTCCGAGGTGACTCAGAACTAGCACCACCGGAACGCCTGCGCGAAATTCCCGCGCCATCGACTCGGTATTTTCGACCTCGACGCGCTCGAGGACTTTCTCGGGTGGCATCTGCGTCAGCTTCGCGCTGCAAAGTAAGTTGGCGCCGAGCTGCCGGAAATGGCGGCGCACAAGCTGGCGCAATTCGCGCGGCGACTTTTCATTCGCAAACGCAATCTCAAGGTTCCGCTTTGCCAGGCGCCGATATTTGCCGGAAAACATCCACGCGCAGGCGCCAAGGAATTGTCCGAAAACGAAGAGAAACGGCAACGGCAGGGTGGCGACAATGGCTAAGCCGGCGCGATAAAGGAGATAAACGACAAAATCGAACATTGCGAAGGTGGATCGGCTTCTCCGAAGACGTTGAACGCGTTCGGAGAACGCGCTCAACCTTCGGCGCGGGCAGGGTAGATTTGCCTGCGACGGGCTTCAACCAATATAATGTGCCCTGTGGCGCTGCCATTGAGTTATTCGGGCCGATCGGATTTCGCGCATCTCCTAACAAAGGGTTGTGCAGCAAAATGAACAAGGAACTGGAGGCTTTGGAGCGAAAGCTTGAAATCCGCAACCGTGAATTGACGGAAGCCCACAAGCATATCGCGGTGCTGGAAGAAAGATTACTGAAGCTGAAACAATACCGACGTGAACTGAAATCGCTGAAGGAGGAGAGACGCACGCTACGTGAATCCCCCGAACGCAGAATCGGCCAGGTATTCCTCGCGCCCTATCGGGTTTTGAAAAAACCTGCGAAGACAGTTTGGAGAAAGCTTCGCCAGCGAAAACCAACGCTCGGGAACTCTGTTACACAAAGCGAATACCAAAAGTGGTTTGAGCAACATCGTGCGAGTGCCGAGGAATTGGCCTCGATGCGTCGTGAGGTGCCTGCTTTAACTTCCCAACCGCTCATCAGCTTGCTGACGCCGGTGTTCGATACTCCGGTTTCGTGGCTCCGCGCGGCCGTCGACTCTGTGTTGGCGCAAGTTTATGAAAATTGGGAGCTGGTATTGATCGACGATGGATCGACTGCCACCGACCTGCTAGGCGCTTTGCCTGCCCTGGCTGCACGTGACCGGCGGATTCGTCTCGTTAGGCTTGAGAGCCACCAAGGCATCTCGGCCGCTCTAAATAAAGGCCTTGATGTTGCTGAAGGCCAGTGGCTCACTTTTCTCGACCATGATGACGTTTTGGAAGCCGATGCCCTTTTCCAAAATGTAAAGTTGCTTCAGGAAAATCCCGAACTCGACCTGATTTACTCGGATGAAGACAAGCTTACGGATCAGGGTTTTGACTCGCCAATACTGAAACCGGATTGGTCGCCGGACTTCTTTCTCTCCTGCAATTATTTGTGTCACATGATTTTTTTGCGCCGGGATCTTGTGCGAGAGGTTGGGGGATTCGAACCGCAGTTTGACGGCTCACAAGATTACGATCTTCTCCTGCGTGTCACCGAGCGAACTAACCGAATTCATCATATTCCACGCGTGCTCTACCATTGGCGCCGCAGCGAGAATTCCAGCGCCAGCGATGTTCGTCAAAAGCCAGGACAGCTCGAAGCCTCGTGGCGCGCAATTGAAGCTCACCTGAAACGCCGCGGCGAGCCGGGTCATGTGGCCGTGGATTGGCGTACACACGCCTTCTGTGTCAGACGCGAGCTACTGCAGGCGAAGAAGATCTCGATAGTTATTTCGAGCCGACATGATGTAGAGCAATTGAGACGCTGCGTCGAAATTGTGTCCGCCAAAACCAACTATCCAAATTACGAAATCGTCGTTGTTC
>JBARMF010000456.1:0-7221 GCA_049802315.1 Candidatus Udaeobacter sp. | reverse complement strand
CGGGACGTGACGCAATTGTTTCGCGCGTGATCTGGCTGCGAGGAATGGAAGCGCAAAATCAGAAAGCGCGCGACCGTTGTATTTACATTCACGGAACACCGGAGGAACGCCGGATCGGCAACCCGGCGAGCTTCGGCTGCATCCGCATGCGCTCGCGCGACATCATCGACCTCTACGATCGCGTCCACATCGGCACACACGTCGTGATCACGCTTCGCAAGATTCATGATTTCGTTAAGCCCGAAGAACCGGACTTACTAGCAAGATCAGATTAAGAACACCCGCTCTGAGTTGTCATTCCGAGCGAATGGTAGGGACGGATCGCCGAGCCGTCCGTCTGCGACTCGATTGTCTGTCTGTTAAAGATTGTACCCCAGCTTGTGAGTCGGCTGATAGAGTTGGATGTCATCCGCGCCGGGCACGATCATCATGATGACGCGACCGTACTCGCGTTGCTCGACAGGACTCCGGAATTGCGCTCCTTTTGCACGTAACTCGCCGACGGTCGCGTCGATATCGTCGCACATCAGTGCGATCGCGTGGTGACGCAGGTGGTCATACGTTTGGCCTTCCCATTCGCCATGCGTCGGGTGCACGCCCATCTCGCTCGGCCCCGATTTGAAAATAAGCCAATTGTCATCGAAATCCTCGGCTACGTACTTCCACCCGAGCACGTCGCGCAAAAACGCCCGCGTCGCGTTAGCATCATCGGAGTAAATCAACGTATGAATTGAGGTAATCATTAGTTGTTGTCGCTGCCTCTGAATGCATCTAACGAGTTTTCGAGATAAGTCGTCGAAGGAGATGGCCTTTCCACATTAACAATCCCGAAAGCCCAATTACAGGAAAGGCGACAAACCGAACAATAGGAGCGTAGTTTGGAAGCTCTTTAAAGGGACCATGAATGTAACCAATTATCGGAATGGCGAAAACGAAGTGAATCCAGCGGAAGATCGAACGTTTAGTGGCGTCAGTCATTCAATCCCTTTCCATCGAGAATTTGCTGCACACATTTTTCAACTCTTGCCTCCCGGGTTTTGGATTGTTTGGCGGCGGAAAAATGAAGGATGTATCCTCTTTGCCGACCCGGGGTCAACGCATTAAAGGCAGTTTTCAAGGCAGGTGATTCATCTAATCTGTTTTGGAATTCTTCCGGGATTACAAATTCTGAAGTCTTTTTATAATTCACCTCCAACCCGGCTTTTTCCACTTTAATGGCTTCCTTGATGTAGGCTTTTAAGATCGGTTGCATCTCCACGATCTCTTGAACATCAGTGAACCGAATCTGACGCGCAGCCTGCACATTCTCCGTTTGTTGGACGAGAATACCCTTGGGATCCTTTAATAAGGCACCTTTCATAAACAGAAGCGCGCAGTATTCCTTAAATCCATGTATCAGAACTATGTTACTATCCTGATAGGTGTAACAAGGTTTACCCCACTTCAATTCTTCAGTCAGTCCAGAATCAAGACAGATCATTCTCAATTTCTCAAATTCTTCCCGCCACTTTTTGGCTTTCCTTAGATATATATCAACGTTTGGATTTCTTTTATTCATTTGTTTCAGAACGTCGGCTGGTTAAATCCTATTACGTTCGCCTTGTGAATTGCTCGCGCAAAAAAGGATAATGTGTAAGCGTCTCGTCTCTGTAAGTCGCGATCGATCTCGCAGACACGTTCATGACAAAAATCCTGTGTGCCATCGACGAAGTCTGCCATCGCTACAACAAGGGCACGTTTTGCCTGGCTTAGCCGCAATGGCTCATCTTGCTCCAACAGCTTCACAGGATGTGAGCCAGGAGCTGTGAGTTCCGCGGGAGCATAGTACTCGACGAAATACTCAAAGGATCTTTTCAGACGCGCGTAGTCGAGATCAGGAAACACGGCAGGATATAACGAGAAAGAGATACGCCACGGCAGGGTGTCGTGGCAATCACGCTGAACTTGCAACGCAGTGGGGCCGTTGGTTTCGTCGGTTGGTTAGATCGTTCGAATGACGACGGACTCACGGCGGTATGGAAGATCTTCCCCTTCGGCTGCGCAGGTGGCGATGATATCGCCTGTATGCACAACATTTCCGGGTTGTGCGATGGCCGCTGAAAATCCACACGGAAAATCAACGCACAGCGTGTGAGCCTTGCCTTCGATGGAAATATCCGCGAAGGGATCGCCGCGGTTGAGAAATGCGAAGGGCTGTTGACGCCAACGGTCGAGACGTGCTGTGACTGATGCGCCATTCAGTGATGGGAATCTTAATTGATGCGAAAACGGCATCGCGATCTAACAAGAATTAGACGAAAAAAATTCTGTTTAATCCAATCACTTCTTCATCATTGAATCGCGTTTTGCTTTAAATTCCGAGCTTGGTTTCCATTCAGGAAACTTGTCGCCATTGGCTACTTCGTAACCAACTTCGAATAAAAGTTGAACATCTTGCACACAGCCAGAGAGGTCCCAATCGGGATGAACTTCGTCGGTGACCTGGTGGTAATCTGTTGAGTCAAATTCGTCGGAACGAAGTGGAGCCGTCTCGGAACGAGAGAGAAGATGTTCACCTTTGCCGATGTAAAGCGAGGGCAGGCCGACTTTCGAGAATTCGAAATTGTCAGCGCGATAAATCTTGCCTTTGTCAGGGCGGCTATCCGGGATCGCGCTGCGGTCCTGCTGTTTGGCCGCCGCGGCGAGAAGATCGTCGACCGTGGAAAAACCAAGACTCAGATCCTCGATATCGCGCGCTTTGCCCCAGACGTTCATGCTATCGAGGTTGATGTCCGCCAGCGTTTTCTGCAGAGGATAGAGCGGGTGCTCCGCATAAAATTTGGCACCGAGCAACCCCGCTTCTTCGGCTGTCGTTGACATGAATAACACTGACCGTTTCGGCGGCGGATTTACCTTCGTGAAGGCGGCTGCGAGTTCGATGACCGACGCAACGCCTGACGCATTGTCGATCGCACCGTTGAAAATCTGATCGCCCTGCAATTCCGGATGCCGGCCGAGATGATCCCAGTGCGCGGTGTAGATAAGGTATTCACCGTTTAATTTTGGATCGCCGCCTTCGAGTTTGCCGATGACGTTGTGCGATTTGAAGGAGCGAACCTGTTGTTTGATCTCAATGTTAGCTTTGGCATTCAAGACTACAGGTCGAAAATCCTTGGTGATCGCGGATTTCTTAAGCGCATCGAAATCCTGGCCGGAATCGGCGAATAATTTTTTGGCAACATCGAGCGTGATCCACGAACGCGCCGAGACCGCATCCATATTCTTGTTCGGATTATCGAGCTCGAAGTTTTCTTTGCTCCAGCTCGACTTCACTACCTGCCATGGATAAGCGGCAGGTTCTGTCTCATGGATAATGATCGCCGCCGAGGCGCCTTTTTGCGCAGCGATTTCGTATTTGTAGGTCCAGCGGCCGTAGTACGTCATCGCCTTTCCTTTGAACATTTTGTCGTCGAGTTTTGACGGATCTTTTGGATCGGGAATCGGGGGATCGCCGATCAGCATCAGCAACGTCTTGCCCTTCACATCGATATTCTTGTAATCGTCCCAGCCGTACTCCGGCGCGACGACGCCGTAACCGACAAAGACCAGATCTGACTTCTCTATCTTGATCTCCGGCTGGAGCCGCGCCGATGAAGCAACGAAATCATCCTGAGATTTCAGATTCATCGTTTTGTCGCCAACAACGAACGACATTCGCGGTTCGCTTTTGATCCCGGCGAGGGGAACTTCCTGCGTGTATGTCCCGTCGGGATTTCCCGGTTTAAGTCCGATCTTTTTGAACTGATCGGTGATGTATTTGACCGAGAGTTCTTCGCCTTTTGACCCCGGCGCGCGCCCCTCAAATTCGTCGGAGGCGAGAACTTTGATGTGTGCGAGCAGACCGTCGGGCGTGATCGCCTCAAGCGCCGGTTGCAAGCGTTCCTTCAATTCATCATCTCCAAGGAGCAATGCTGCGGCGGAAAAAAAGAGCGCGAGTAACAAGCACGAAGTTTTCATGCTCGTTCATTAGCGGCGCTTCGCGACCGCCGCAAATCTATCGAAAACCATCGCTACAAGAAACCCAGCGAGAACGAGCCGATCTTGCTGGAAGGTGATCAATCCGGCCAGCAGGTGGATGGCCAACAGTCAAAGCACATGTCGCGCAATAACGCGGTTCGTTGTATTGCCTAGTTAGATGTATGAGCGGTAAAGTGGATTGGGGGACGGCGGTGGTTGCTGCAATGTTCCTTTTGCTCGGAGTGATTTTCCTGTGGCAATGCCGATCTGGTCTGCTCTACCACACTCCTATTTACACCAAAGGCCCGTCGTGGCTCGATCCTTGGGCAGCGCTTGTTGCTGGGGTTTTTTTCTCCGGTCTTGGATTGTTTGGTATCGCGACAGCGATTCGCAGAAAAAGAAAACCCGAGGACGATCATTAAATGCTCATTCGCATCCCATCCAACTAATCAATGGTCAACCGCCCCATTTCGAAACAAGTTCAGAGTGTTTGCCACGACACCCTGCCGTGGCTTATCTCCCTTCTCGTTAGGCCTTTTCGTGCTTTCCGTTTCAAACCATTGGACACTCTGATTCGCCTAAATTATTCTCACACCACGTCCACAGCAATCACAGAGGCTCTGATTCCTGTTTCTCCCGTTGGTGTCTTTGTATCTCTTGCGATCTCAGTAAAGGTGATCGAAGGCTGTGCTGCTAATAATTCCCTTCGAAACTCTGTCTCTGGCTCTTGTAATCATTGATGGAAGTTTTCTTTATGACTGAAAAAGTGCGTTAGGTTTAATGAGCGGAGCAGCTTGTTCTTCTTTGCTAACACTCCTTCGGTAGTGGCGGAGCCGTGGCAGTTGATGTTCGTCAATACCAGGCAAACAAAGGCTTCGCCATGACTGGGAACGAACCACCTCAATCGCCCTCCGTAATGGAGTCTGCCGTGCAATCATTCCGCCGGCTGCTCGATCTTCTCTCCGAACTGAGCGTTTGCGGATTCAGCCTCTGTATGGCCGTGCTTGGTGGCGTCGTTTTTCTTTACGTCGAACAGGGACAGGAAGTTCTACGCGCCCTGGCTGAGCGTGGCGATCAAACCGGCGCTACCAATGTGTGGCGGATAGTGCTTTTCGGTTTTGGGCTGTTCGCTTGGTCGGTGGCAAGCTGGTACAGCGCACGGGTGCTGCTGGACCGCGAGTTCTTCAAGGGTCGCGAACGTTCTCTGCCAAAGGACGAATGCTGGAGTGAATTCCGAAAGAATGTTCGGTCGGAGTTTCCGCGAATTCTTGGCGTGTTGCCTTTCGCAATTGTCGGCACCGGCTTCCTGCTGTGCACCTTCCGCTACGAATCGATCGCGCCGTGGGGCCTCAAGCTTCTTTGCGCGCTGTGCTATGCCGGAGGAGTGCTGATGTATTTCCTACTTCGGGTACGCCGGAAATTCGTTAAAGCGCGACCCGCGGCGCAGATGGAAGGATACAGCAGGATGGCGATTCGAATCGTGGGCGCTATTTCGGTGCTCTTTGCTCTGCTCCTGGTGATCAACCCAATTGTTTTTGCCGGTGAACTGGGGACCGGCGCGGTTTTGGTCCTAGCCGGCGCGGCTTGGATATTTTGGGGAAGCGTGCTGGTTTACTGTGGCCAGCGCGTACATCTTCCGCTGCTGGTGCTGGCGGTGTTCTGGGTCGCGCTTTGCAGTTTGACCAACGACAACCACGACCTGCGGACGGTTACGCCGACGAAAGGTTATACTCGCCCTAAGTTGACCGAAGCGCTGAAGGACTGGCATGAGCGCATAGCCAAAAAATATCCGGGCACAATCCATCCGCTTTATATCGTGGCGGCCGAAGGCGGGGGAATCCGCGCAGCGTATTGGACCGCCGCCGTGCTTGGAACGATCCAGGATGAACAGCCCGCGTTCGCCGATCATGTGTTCGCGATCAGCGGCGTTTCCGGCGGCAGTCTCGGCGCGGCAGTGTTCGCTTCCCTGTTGCCGGACGGACACGATCGAAAAGATTTTGCCCTCCGGGCGGAATCGATGTTAGGCCGCGATTTTCTTTCACCGGCCATTGCGGCGATGCTTTGTCCCGATTTTCTGCAACGCTTTTGGCCGTGGGGCTACAGCGGACTGGACCGCGGTCGATGGGTGGAGCGGAGCTGGGAAAAGGCGTGGCGAGACACGATGCAAAAGGCGGGGACGAAAAATCCGAATCGCTTTGCTGAGTCCTTCCTCGACTTATGGCGCGCGGATGATGATTACGTGCCGAGCCTCTGCCTCAACGGCACATCGGTCGAGCGCGGGAAGCGAATCATTGCGACCAACCTGCTGATCAGTTGGCAGGAGTTTCTCGACGCCGATGATGCGGTGGAACGATTGATGCCACTCAAAGACCAAGGAAACGACGATAAACGAGCCCGACCTGGGATTGATCTGCCGATCAGCGCTGCAGCGCATTTAAGCGCGCGATTCACTTACGTGAGCCCGGCGGGAAAATTCCCGCCCGATGGGACGCATGTAGTTGACGGCGGTTATTTTGAAAACTCCGGAGCCACAACTGCGCTGGATATCCTGCGAGAAATTACCAGAGAGATGGGGCGGGCGGGCAACGACCTGGGCGATACGGTTCCGAAGCTGATCATGATCAGCAATAATCCGACGGCGAACGCACCCATGCCGGCCGGCGCCAAAACGAAGATGACGGTAACGACCGCGGCAGAGCAAAAGCGGTCGGAGCCCGGCACCTTCCTCGAAGATGTGATGGCGCCGGTGGACGCCTTGTTACACACGCGCGATGCCCGCGGCACCTACGCGCAGCGAGCGATCGGGCACGCCCAGGTAATCTTCTATGAAAACCTGAAGGCGACACTGCCGCCGAACCAGGAAGCCAAGGTTTATTATTTTTCGCTGGCGCCAGCCGAAGTGCCGTTGCCGTTAGGATGGATGTTATCTAATCGCGCCGCGCACGCCATGCACTTGGAACTCAATGATGAGGGAAAATCTATCACGACGCCAGTGGACACGTGGAACAAGTTTGTCCGTGAGCAGATCATCGCGTCCCTGCCGTCGCCGGTGCCAGCTCCGGTCGCTCCGCGCCGATAAGCACCAACTCGTTAGGCCAGGCCTGCTATGACTGGATTGGATTATCCGAATCGACCGGTGATGTAATCTTCGGTCTGTTTTTCGCCGGGGTTTGTGAAGATTTTCACCGTTGGTCCGAACTCGATTAACTTGCCGAGATAAAAGAA
>JBARMF010000455.1:0-7471 GCA_049802315.1 Candidatus Udaeobacter sp. | reverse complement strand
CCACAGTCGGAGCATGGCCACTATTCTGAATGTCGCTGACCTGATTACTGGTGATAATCCCGCCTAGTATCGTTGTTTGCCAGTCGTTATTGCTACCAATCAGTGCTCCGCTCCCGTTGTGCAGTTCCAATCTGGGATTAGCCAAGGCATCGGGGATCCCAAACTGAGTAAGTTCAGGGCCAATTGCACGAATGATCACCTTCTTTCTCCCACTCCCTTGAACAATAAAACCGCCAATCATCACGTGTTCACCCGTTTGAACCAAGCTGCGAGTGCTGATGTTATTCAGGTGTGCTTGATTCAGTACCGCTGATGGACGGATGCGGACATAATAGATGTCCTCCTCGCCATTGAATGTGGCTGCATATGCAACGTTGGCGCTGTCATCATTCGAAACGACTGTGATGTAATCGCCGAGCTTAGACTGATTCGGATATCCGATGAATGGATTAAACGGGTCGCTAACCGCGACATTTCGCGACCAGGTGTTTCCGCCATCGGTGCTGAAAGAATAAAAGAGCTGCGAATTGACGTTATTCGGAGAGTTACGCGTATCGTACCACACGACATCGATTCGACCGCTCGGCGCGACCGAGATAGTGCCGAACCAGTGCCATTTCGCGTGGTTTACGGGATCGTCATTGATCCGGCGCGGCGCGCTGAATGTGATGCCGCCGTTGGTACTGCGCACGAACATCACATCGCTGCCATCCGAAAAACCGGATGGCTGAACACTCGCGAGCATATAGACGTTGTCGTTGGTGCTCGTGCCCGAGCGATCTACGGCGAGGAAAACCTGGCCTACTAATCCTTCCAGATTGATCGGTTCGCCGAAAACGATATCGCCGCCAAGGTTCACGGCCGTGCTTCGGTCAAACGTTGGAACTACACCTCCGTTCTTTGCGTTCGTTGAGCGAACACACCAAATCCCGTTGGTAGTCAAATTCACGCCACCAATAAAAAGGTTGCCCAGCGAATCGACGTCCAATGTGCCCCAGGCAGGGGAATTTGGAATGTTGATCGGATTCATCCAAGTCAATCCACCGTCGGTTGATCGAGTGAATTGTCTGCCGCCGTAGTTGTTTCCATCGGTGCTCCAGGATTGATATTGGAAGCCGCGGCCCGAACTGTTGGTGTTGTCGATCGTGAACCACTGCTTATCACCGCCATCGGCCAGTCCTACGCGTGTCCATGATTGACCGCCGGTAATTGATCGCCATAAGTCGTCGAAGAAATTTTGCAGAAGACTGAGATAAAAAAAACGGCCGGCAGTGTCGGAATTCAGAACAGGATCGCTGCGAAAGACATTGCTTTCTAAGACGCCGGGAGCAATCCATCTCGTGCCTCCATTTGTTGTGTATGCAAAACCTGCCTCGCGGAAATTCGACGCAACGCTGCTGAACTGCCGCCAGCCGATGCTCATCCTGTTTGGATTGGCACGATCGACACAAATGGAAGGCTCATTTGCAGCATCGCCAACTCTGTTATTACCGTTCGCGTCGACGTTAACTTGATAACTTGTGAACGGACCAAGAGATGAAACTGATGCCGGCGAAATCCCTAATATCCGCGCCGCGACCGCTGGCGAATTATCGTATTTTTCGAGCGGCTCGGTTGGAAGCGGCTTTCGCGCGACTCTTTGACTCAAAGCTGTTGAAACGATCAGCAGAGAAACCGCGATAGACAATCCCAGTCGCAACATCCCATGCAATCATAAGCCGGAACTGTCTCTAGCGCACGTTGCAAAAAGGTGACCGGCGGCTCGCTCCCCTCTCTCCCAACGAGACCGCCGGCCAATCAACCGAAAAGATTATTGGTGAGTTGCCGGTGTGCGACCGGAACAACGTCGGTTAGCCTGCGTTATCGTGATCTTGTTCGTAAGCCCGGATTGCTCGCCGCGTTTGCGGTCCGAGGACACCGTCGACGGATCCATGGTAATAGCCGGCTCGTGACAGCCGACGTTGCAATTCGGAGACTCTGGAATGGCTCGCCTCGCCGTATCCACTGCCGTTATTATTCCCATAGCCGTTACCATTACGCCCGTATCCGTTGCCATACTGGTTACCGCCGTATGGGTAATCATACCCGTAACCGTAGCCGCCACCACCATATCCGTAGCCGCCGCCACCGTAGGCGCCACCATAACCATAAGGATAATAGCCGTAGCCGTAATATGGGTAGCCGTAGTCCCAGCCCCACGAAGGACCCCAACCCCACCAATATGGAAAGCCGAAGCCGCCGATAAAGACTACATTATTGCCGTGATGATGCCCATTATGCCAATTGTTGCCGTGCCAATTATTTCCATGCCAGTTGTTGCCGTGCCAATTGCCATGGGCGCCGTTCGGGCCCATTCCGCCACGAGAAAAGCCGCCGCGTGACATCCCGGCGCCAAAGCCGCCGTGCGACATTCCACCCATTCCCCCGACGTGGCCACCACCGCCGCCGCCTCCTCCTCGGCCACCACCACCCCGCTGAGCATTGGCGGTCAACGGCGCAGCAAGAGTTGAAACGAGAAGGCAAATTCCAAAAATGAAGAGCTTTGAATTAATCATAATAGAGTAAGGGTTCCATGCGATTAGACACCGACGATCGCGGAAAGTCGCATTATTTTTTTTGTGACATAAGAAAAAATACGCGCTCTACCTGGTGTGTTTGCCGATTGCTGTGAGCAAGAAACGACCGGTGGGTCGCTTTCTGTGATGCGGCGCCACCGGTCGAAGATCTTATTAAGCTACCCCCAAAGTATTCAGGAGCGGCCGGTTAATCGTCCCGTCCACGGGCATGCCATTTCTGCTTTCAAAAGCCGCGATGGCGCTGCGGGTCTGGGGCCCGATAACTCCGTCGACCACGCCGCGGTAGTAACCGAGTTGGCTAAGACGCCGCTGCACAGCTGCAACCATTGATCCGTTGTAGCCGGACGTGGGCGTGTAGTATGAGTAGTTGTTGTAACTACTGTAGGGGTAACCGCCCCCATACGCGTAAGGGTAATATCCCCCCGACGTGCCGTAACCCCAGTTCGAATACGGCCAGCCTGAATAGTAGCTGTTGTACGGGTAAGCGGATCCGCCGTAGTAATAGCCGGTGCCGCCCCCATAATAGTTACCGTAATTGCGCGTTGCGCCGTAGTAACGCGTCCTGCTGTATTGCCGGGCCGCGTAAGAGCGGGCGCCATTGTAACGGGTTGCGCTGTAGTAACGACTTCCACCCATCCGAGGGCTAGTGTTTTGATTGTGGCGCATCACCTGCGTGGTGTGCGGAGCTACTCTTGTTATCTTGGACTGCGACATGCCTGCGGATTTCTTTGCCGGTTTGCCGAATGAAGGCGAAGCAATCACCGCGCCTGCAGCCAGGCAGCTTATAAAAAGTACACGTTTAGTTTTCATCAATATTTCCTCCTGTTTTTGATTCCCTCGTAACAGCCGCCCCCCAGCGCATCCCCAGTCGCCGCGATGGCATATGCGGAATTGGACCGTGGGGACTGCCGCCACTTACTTCTGTTTCGTGATTGCGCCATGACGCGGATGCGTCACGACCCGTACAATTGCTGCTGGTCAGCTGCCCTTCGTCCCAAGTATTATCGCCGGACAAATGATGAAATGCGCCATGGGTGTTCTGTGTTTTACAATGACGTGGCAAGCGGCTTACGCAGCACAACCCGAACACAGTACGAGTCCGTCGCGGCAATTCGTGATTTACGGGGCGAACGCAAAGGTGCGCGGCGCGATATCTGGCCTGGCTGAACAGACCAAAACTAATCTTCTCGGGCTGTTGCGGCAGCGCGACGACTGGAAGACGCCTGTCGTGGTCAATTTACAATCGCAACAGTCAAACCTTCCGGAACTTCCACCAGCTGATCTGCGATTCAGTCAGACCGGTTTCGGCATCAAGCTGCAACTCGACCTGACTATTTCGAAAAACGTCGACGTTTCACTGGTCGAACGGGAACTGCTCCGCGCGATTTTGCTTGAAATGGTGTATCGCAATCAATCGCACATCACTGCGGGCGCGGTGCTGGTCGAGCCGCCCGATTGGTTGATTGAGGGCGTACTCGCTCTTGCGCCGGGTCGTGAGCGCAGTCCGCTGATCGAGGCACTCGGCAACACAGAGAAGTCTCTGCCGTTGGAGAAATTTCTTCGCCAACATCCCGGACTTCTTGATTCTACGGCCCGCACGCTGTACCGCGCGTATGCTTTTGCGCTAGTGCAAATGCTCCTGGACGCCAAGAACGGCGGAGCGCAATTGGCGAAATACATCGATCATCTATACAATTCTTCAAATGATCCAGTCGCGGATGTCGAGGCGCAATTTCCCTTACTCGCGGATGACGCCGAGAGAACGTGGCAGCTGGTGTTGAATCGTTTGAAAAGCCTGCAGACGTTTCGGTTACTCACGTTCGCAGAAAGCGAGCAGCGTCTCGATGAATTGTTGAGTGTAAAAATTTCGGAACCGAAGAAGCCGGTAAAGCTGGTGCGTTTCGACGAACTGGCCGAACACAAACTCTCCGCCAGCGAGAAAATTGCGCTCGATCAGTTGAAACGCGATTTGCTAGTCCTTGTTCCTCAAACCAATCCAGTGTTGCGTCCGATTGGCCATGAATACCAGGAGATCGCTACGCTGCTTGGCCGCGGCAAACGCCGCGGAGTGCCGAAGCGGCTGGCGCGTCTCGAACTCACTCGACAACAGCTCGCCGCGCGGATGACCGAGATCGACGACTATATGAATTGGTTCGAAGCGACGCAAATGAACAGCGGCAGCGGCAATTTTACCGGTTACCTCAAAGCGGTGGGTCAATCGCAACTTCCAGCCCAAAAGCGTCGCGACCCGCTCTCGGTTTACGTCGATGCATTGGAGGATCAATTTGGAGACTGAGAGGAAAAACCAAGGAGGAGAAGGCGGTTTCTTCAGTCTGCGCGCCTTCACTACCTGTGGTTGTTTGCGCGATCGCAAAAAACCTCATCGACAGTAAGCGCAGCGCTGCTGGCTTGTAGGACGCCTTGAGCCTCTTCCATGGAACTTCGGCGCGCCAAAAACTAGCAGCTTCTTGTGCGTAATTGACGTGTTTGCGTGCTTTTTAGTAAAACTCGTGTTTACCAGGGTTCACGCGCGCAATGAAAACACGAATTGCAGTTCTTGTGTCCGCGGCGGCGGTTTCTTTGATGTTGGCTGGACCACTGCTGGCTTTGTTTCGGCCTGGGCCGGAAGCGAATTTTTCAAAAAAACATTTAACGTTTGCGGAGCGCGTCTCTTACCAGCGAGCGATTGAAGAAGTTTACTGGCGCCATCGAATCTGGCCGGATGAACGTCTTGATCCGAAGCCGCCGCTCGATTCGGTCATGTCTCAGGCGCAGCTCGAAAAAAAAGTCGCCGCGTATCTGCGTGACTCAGACGTGCTGCAACATTCCCAGCATGGGCCAATTACCGCCGAGAAGTTACAGACTGAAATGGATCGCATGGCTTCGCACACCAAAGAACCGGATGTCTTGCGCGAAATCTTCAACGCACTCGGGAATAATGCCTTTGTGGTCGCGGAATGCCTGGCAAGGCCAATATTGGCTGAGGATTTGTTAAGAAAAATCCACGACGATCATCAAGAACCGTTGGACTCCCTGCGAGGAAGCGCGGAAAACCAGAAGAGGAGGCCAGTCGCAGCGATGAGTGGTAGCTATACCCTTCCCATCATAACGACTGCCCCAAACGGATGCGTGGAGGATACGTGGACCGCCACCAGCACAACCAACGCGCCAAGTGCCCGGGCGGGCCATACGGCAGTGTGGACTGGGACTGAGATGATCGTCTGGGGTGGGGGTGCGAGCGGCCCTACCTTTGTGAACACCGGCGGGGGGTACAATCCCAGCACCGACAGTTGGACCGCCACCAGCACAACCAACGCGCCTAATGCCCGGTCAGGCCACCTGGCAGTGTGGACTGGCAGTGAAGTGATCGTCTGGGGCGGATTTAATGGCAGCACCTTTCTGAACACTGGCGGTAGATACAATCCCGGCTCAGACAGTTGGACAGCTACCAGCACAACTAACGCGCCTGTTGGCCGGCAGGATTGTACGGCAGTCTGGACCGGCAGTGAGATGATCGTCTGGGGAGGATTGGCCGGTACGTATTTGAACACTGGCGGTAGATACAATCCAACCATGGACAGTTGGACTGCCACCAGCACCACTAACGCGCCCGCCGGCCGATACGAGCATACGGCGATCTGGACCGGTAGCGAGATGATCGTTTGGGGCGGATTTATCGGCGGTTTTGCCCAGAACGACGGCGGGAAATACAATCCTGGCACAGACAGTTGGATCGGTACCAGCACTGTCAACCCGCCCTTTATCCGAGGCGAGCATACGGCGGTCTGGACCAGCAGCGAGATGATCATCTGGGGTGGATGGGATGACCTGAATTTTTTGAATACTGGCGGGAGATACGATCCTGGCACGGACAGTTGGATAGCCACCAGCACAACCGGTGCGCCCGAGAACCGATTCCAGCACACGGCGGTCTGGACCGGCCGTGAAATGATCGTCTGGGGTGGATGGGATGGCCCCAATGTTTTCAATACCGGCGGCAAATACAATCCTGGCACAAATAGTTGGACTCCGACCAGTACCACCAACGCGCCTACTGCCCGGTACGCTCACGCGACAGTTTGGACCGGTAGCGAGATGATCGTTTGGGGTGGCTTTAATGGCAGCTATTTTAACACCGGTGGGAGATACTGCGCGCCATCCGGTTCGCCGACACCGACAGCGACTCCGACTGCAACAGCAAGTTCGACTGCCACACCTACGGCGACCACGACAGCTACTGCAACGCCGACGTCTTCTGCAACAACCACACCGAGAGCTACACCGGTTCCACGATCCCGGCCTACTCCGGCGCAGCGCCCACAGCAGATGTCTTCACAAATAGGGAATCTTTGATTTGGTAGGGCGCGACCGCCGGGCGCGCCGAATCGTTAACGAACCGGACGGACTGGCTCGGCGAGCCGTACCGACCATTTGTGGGATAAATGGGAGAATATTTCGTTTGTTTCTGAGGGGTTGCCCCTTGCAGCTTTGCCGTTATCTTTCGCTGCGCGTTTGAAACGCGCGTTTTCTATTTATGCAAAAAATTGGATTCGCCGAAGCTCTCGAGTCGGTTGTGGGCAGCGACCCCCGCTATCAGCGGGACGGGTATATCTTTTTGCGCGACGCTCTAGACTTCACGACCAAGCAACAAAAGAAAGTTAAGGGCGTCAGCGTGCGCCATGTGAGCGGGCCGGAATTGCTCGATGGCGTGCGGCAGTACGCCCTCAAGGAATTCGGTCCACTGGTGATGACGGTTTTCGATAGCTGGGGGATTCGTTCCTGCGAAGACATCGGGCACATGGTTTTTAATTTGATCGGCGCCGGCGTCTTCGGGAAAACCGAGCAGGATTCGATAGAGGACTTCAAAAACGTTTACGATTTCGAGGAAGCGTTTG
>JBARMF010000454.1:0-2990 GCA_049802315.1 Candidatus Udaeobacter sp. | reverse complement strand
CTTCATCTCGAAACGAGGACGACCTTTTTCCGCGTATCTGAAACTCGAGGACGAAAAAATCGGTTTCGAATTTCCGGAGAGAACGACAGCAGT
This sequence comes from Candidatus Udaeobacter sp., assembly GCA_049802315.1. Taxonomy (GTDB): domain Bacteria; phylum Verrucomicrobiota; class Verrucomicrobiia; order Chthoniobacterales; family UBA10450; genus Udaeobacter. The sequence goes on along the minus strand of JBARMF010000454.1, from coordinate 2,897 downwards.
CAGCGAATCGAAGCAAACGGGTTAGCTTGCCATAGCCCGGGTTATAATAACTGCCGAAATCCGAATGACGATCCCGCTGGAATTGTAGGGCGTCTCTGCGAGACGCCGAATCCTTAGGACGGCGTTTCACAGAAACGCCCTACAACGTTGGGTCCACCTTTCGGCCCAGTACCATCGCCACAGCGAAGAAAACCGCGCGAGTGTGAACAAAGGGATGCGCGGAAACGAGTTCGTGCTTCACACGAGCACGCCACAAAACTAAATGTCAAGGTCGTGCGAAGAAAAGCCGCTCTCGTCCTCTTTCTGGCGTTTCTCTGTTTCATACTTGGATTGGTGACGGCACTTTATTTCCCGATTCCCGTGCAGGTCGGCGCGGTCGTAACAAAACTCCTACAAGGCAAGATTCGTCCGTTCGCCGTCAAACGAAACTTCAACGAAATAATCAGCTACGTCACCGATAGAAAAGCAGGTCCTACTATCGATGGGAACGTCACTTATCTTGGCCAATACGCCGGCCAAACTTCGTACGGGTTGATAACCGTTCAAGTACCGCAGCACCACCCCGCAGGCTCGCCGATCGACGCTAGCGCCATTAAGAAAGTCGAATCGATTCCGTATCCGGCGTTTCTCAAGTTCCTTCAAGATCAGTCTGAAAAACCTTTAGTGCTTTGGATCCATGGTTACCGGCTTTCATTTCCGGTCAGCACAACGTACTGCGCCGAGATAGCGCGGGACCTGGATATCGATGCGAACGTTCTCACATTCGATTGGGCCAGCAACGAATCGGTCCTCGGCTACAACCAGGACGTCCTTCAGATACCTCAATCGACAAACCATCTTGTGGATCTGCTGGAGACGATAAACAATGAAGTTAAGCCGGCCAAAATCATCATCATCGGGCACAGTCTCGGTTGCCGGCTCGTCTGTCTCGCGCTGCAACGGTTGTACAACAATCCGAACACCCGAAATCTGAAATTGGATCAGGTAATATTTCTAGCTCCCAACGTCGATAGAGAAGAATTCAATCAAAACTTTAAAGCAGGGCTTCAGGCCTTGGTAAACAGGCTGACGATTTACGTTGCGTCTGACGATAACGTACTGCTTCTCGGAAAACTCTTGTACAACGTCGATTCAATCGGTTTGCCCGAACAGTTCTCGCCGGACACAAATCTGGACGAAATTCAAACGTTCCTCTACTACGAGAAACAGCTTCCCGGAAAGATTGACCTGGTCGACGTATCGTTTTCGAAAAAGGATTTTCTGAGGAAACATCGCCTGTTTCTCGAGCGACCAGTGTTGGAAGATTTGTTCTGGTTAATTCACGACGATTACCCGGCAGCAAAACGACATCTGCTCAAATATAAAGGAACCAGGAACCCAACCGATTACTGGGTGATACCGCCGTGAGGTGCTGCTGCGTCCTCATCTTGTTACTTATTGCACAGTAATTAAACTGAGCCGGTGCAGGACCGATGGATCATATCTCCGTGCGAAAATCTGAATGGCGACGCGATTGCGTGGAACGAGATTTGTGGATCAGAATGCATCGCGCGACTCCTTTTTCGGAAAGGGTTTCGGAGCACGGACGAAGTTCAAACTTTCCTGCGACCGCGTCTTAGCTCGCTGAGCGATCCATTTTTGCTCCCGCAAATGCGCGCAGCAGCCGCTCGGATTCTGGCTGCACTGGATTCGCATGAACGCATCGTGCTGTTTGGAGATTACGATGTCGATGGCGTGACCTCCCTGGCATTGCTCGCGGAAATGCTACGGGGTTACGGCGCTACACCGGAACTCTTTTTGCCTTTGCGGATGGAGGAGGGCTACGGATTGAGCCGCGAAAGCGTTGAACGCTGCCTCGAGCAATATCGCCCACAATTGCTGATCGCCGTTGACTGCGGCACCGCTTCGGCGAACGAGATTTCTGAACTCAAGAACCGCGGCGTCGATGTCATAGTGCTCGACCACCACGAACCAAAATCACAGCTGCCCGATTGCATCGCAATCGTTAACCCGAAAGCTGATTCAGCCTCGCCATTTCATTATCTCTGCAGCGTGGGAATCGTGTTCAAGCTTTGCCATGCCCTGCTGAAGACGCGGCCGCTGCCTGAGTTTGATTTAAAATCAAAGCTCGATCTTGTGGCGCTCGGCACCGTGGCTGACATCGTGCCTCTCGTGGAGGAGAACCGCCTGTTGGTGCAGCGCGGCGCAATCGAAATCGGACGCACGTCCCGCATCGGTCTCCGGAAATTAATGCAAATCGCCGGAGTGCGTCCGCCGATTTTGCCCGAAGACATTGGCTACCGCTTGGGGCCACGATTGAATGCTGCGGGTCGTTTGAGCACGGCGGAGAAATCCTTGCACTTGTTGCTGACAAAGGATGAAGACGAAGCGGCGGCCTTGGCGACTGAACTCGATCAACAAAATCGAGCACGCCAGAAAGTGGAGAAGGAAATCCTCGCTGCGGTCATTGTGACAATCGAAAAACAATTTAATGCGGCGCGTGACGCGGCCATCGTGGCAGGCGCGCGCGGCTGGCATCCGGGCGTGCTGGGCATCGTAGCGTCGCGGATAGCTCGAAAATATCATCGGCCCACCATCGTGATCGGTTTTGACGAAAACGGTCTCGGGAAGGGAAGTGGACGAAGCATCGACGGGTTGAATCTCGTCGACGCGCTGACTCGATGCGCGTCCCGCGACTGCGGGATCGAGAAATTCGGGGGACACGAAATGGCAGCCGGTCTGGCGCTACACGAGGACAATTTTCCAAAGTTTGCCGAAGCGTTTTGCAGTACCGCGCGCGAGTTACTTTCAGCAGAAGCTCTGCAACGCTCGCTGCGACTGGACCACGAGTTGCCGTTCACAAATATCAATGTCGAATTTCTGCGTTGGCACGAACT
>JBARMF010000453.1:0-2901 GCA_049802315.1 Candidatus Udaeobacter sp. | reverse complement strand
ATACCCTTCATCTTCAGCGAGCCTCAATTTATCCTTGGTTTCGAGGGGAACGCTCTGTCGGGTAACGGAGAAAAACGTATCGGATGTAAAAATTAGTGCCGAGCTGACTGTCGCGATTGCAGTGCCTGCAACCACATGAATGCCTGCCTTTAGCTGGCAATTTCTTCCCACGGCATCCCGCATTATTACAGGTCCGCGTCCGTGGGAAAGCGTTATTTTTGATGTCGCTGCCAGCCATCGTCTTGTTGAAATGCCAGGGAGGGGACTCGAACCCCTAAGGATTGCTCCACCAGATCCTAAGTCTGGCGCGTCTGCCAATTTCGCCACCCTGGCTAATTCCGATGCTGGCGAAGGTCGCTTTGTTGGCCGCTTCGGGCAAATAGCGCTTGTAAGCTTCCTCCGGTTCCTGCGACAAATCGAACGATGCCGACGCAAGAGTTTAGTCGACCTGTTTTCCTCCCGATCATTATCGGTACCGCTCGACAAGGCCGGCTAACCGAACCCGCGGCAAATTTCGTTTTCGATGAAGCATCGAAGCGCAGCGATATCAAAACAGAATTGATTGATATCCGGAAAATTCCCATTCGCACGGATGATGCCGGCGAAGCACTGAAGGACAGCGAGTTCTGCGCGACCGTCGAGCGCGCTGACGGTTTGATTATCGTAGCGCCGGAATACAATCACAGTTTCCCAGGACTTCTGAAGCATGTCCTGGATACAAATCTCAAGGAATACATTCATAAAGCGGTTGGCGTCTGTGGCGTGTCGGCTGGACCATTCGGCGGTGCGCGAATGATCCAGAGTTTGGTTCCGGTGCTGCGTGAGCTCGGCCTGGTTACGATCTTTTGGGATGTCTATTTCAGCACGGCAGGAAAGCTCTTCGATCCAGCGACGGGCAAGATCACCGATCCAGCTTACACCCATCGCGTGAAAAAATTTCTAGATGAGCTTGTTTGGATGTCGCGCGCTCTGCGGTACGCGCGCGAAAACATTCCAGCGCCGTAATGTTGCTCCGCGTCCGGAATTTTTAGGAAGAAGCCGGTGACGGCGACGGCTTGTCTGCCGAAGCTTTCGCTGCTGCGGCTTTTACCGCTGCTTCAGCTGCAGCTTTCTTTTTCGCCTCCGCGGCGGCTGCCGCGTCCGCGAGACTCTTGTCAACTGTCGCTGCTTCGACGGGATGGATCTTGTGATAGTACCCGTTTGATTTAGAAAGTTGCTCCTTACGCAAAAGCAAGTGATCGAAGCGCTCGCGCTGACTCAGCTCAAATTCCTTGTCCATCTTGATCGCCTCGAACGGACAAACCTCGACACAAATCTGGCAGCTCATGCAGACCGAGATGTCGATGTCGAACACCTTCGGGTAAAACTGCGGTTTGCCCATGTAATCGGGCTTTCTGTCCTCGCTCTTGACGATGTAAATGCACTGCGGCGGACATTCTTTCTCGCAAATCTTGCAGGCAACGCAGCGCAACCCCGCGTGCGGATCGTTATCGTCGTAAATCAGGAACGGAAAATTTCGGTAATTTTCCGCAAGAGGAGCCCGCTCTTCCGGATATTGCACCGTGGTCAGCCGCTCCTTCTCGAAATAACTTCCGGCAAAATTCCGGAGCGTTACCGCCATCCCCTTTAAAATTCCCGTGCCGATCATTGGAGTTTTAATCTCGCTGACTACGCCACATATTCACAAGGAAAACTTCATCATGAACCGGCTTCTTCTCTGCTTGCTCTTGCCGATTGGCGCGTTGACCGCGCAAACCGGCGACCGGGTTTTCGAGAGCGGACCGCAAAAAGTCCACCTGATCGAGCTTTTTACTTCTCAGGGCTGCAGCAGTTGTCCACCGGCGGAAGCGTGGCTCTCCAAATTGAAATCCGAACCACGGCTTTGGAAAGATTTCGTGCCGATCGCGTTTCACGTCGATTATTGGGACCGCCTCGGCTGGCGCGATCCCTTCGCGGCAAAGGAATGGACCGCGCGACAGTATTTGTATTCCGCGAATTGGAGGAGCGAGAGCGTCTACACCCCCGGTTTTGTTCTCGACGGTCGTGAATTGCTGGACCGACGCGTGCCGGCGGCATCCAATAAAAAGCCGGGAGCGTTGAAGTTGTCGATCGCGAACGAGAAGATTACCGCTGAATTCAAACCAACAAATGGTGAAACGAAGGATCTCGATCTTCATGTTGCCGCGCTCGGCTTTGATCTAAACACCAAAATCAGTGCCGGCGAAAATAGCGGCCGCAATTTGAAACAGGATTTTGTTGTTCTGTCGCTCGCCAACCAAAAGGTTTCAGGTGGAAAGACCGAATTCGCTTTCAATCAGGACTCGCGCGCCGGCGCGATTGCGGCCTGGATCACAGCGCCGAATCAAATTGATCCGATTCAGGCTGTTGGTGGGTGGCTCCGCTAGGATTTTAGCGGTCCACTTTACGCCCGGCGATATCTACTTCGGTGACGCTGAGGACGGCGGCTCGGCATCACCGATCCACTTCTCCCATTACGATATCGATGCTGCCGAGGATTACCATTACATCGGCGACAGTGTGACCGAGGCAAAGATCCTCAAGCAAAGTGAGATTGATGAAGCTTGGTGGGCGCACGCGGTAGCGATATGGGTTTGGAGTGCCGTCGCTGATCAAATAAAATCCGAGCTCACCCTTCGGTCCTTCGATTCGACCATACGCTTCACCAACTGGTGGACGAAATGCCCGCACTTTTACTTTTGGATTCACGATGGGGCCGGGTGCAATTTGCGCGAAGGCCTGCTTCAGGATCTCGATGCTCTCGCGCATCTCCAACGCCCGCATCATCAGGCGATCGTACGTGTCGCCGTGGTCCCCAAGCGGGATCCGGAATTTGAAACGCGGATAAAACCCGTAGCCGTCTACTTTACGAATGTCGTAATT